>JAFXTB010000176.1 GCA_017525225.1 Kiritimatiellia bacterium | reverse complement strand
TTCCTTTCCAGTTTGGTCACTGAAAGTATAGCACGAACGACTTTTCTTTTCACCCACATGGTGAAAACCGCAAGCTCATCGTCCCCCCGAAAACAAAGGCCGCAATCTCGATTGCGGCCTCTCAACTGCGACGCTTAGGTTTAAGGATCTGCGAATCGCCACTGTTGGTGGCAGGAGACAGTTGGAGATCAACAGGAGACTGTTGAGGATCAAACTACCGCCTGCGCAGGAAATACGTCACTACACCAAGAAATACGTCACTACACCAAACTGAACAGTACGGCGAAGATATTGTACAGTCCGTGTACGATCATCGCGACGACAAGATACGGCGTGCTGGTGGAGGCGGAGAACATTCGCAAACCGTCCCTCGCATTGCGCCAAGCCTTGGCCAGTCCACAGGCTGAAACCGCCGTGCAACCGAGATGCAACATCGTGCAGACGATCAGGCGGTAGCATATTATTCCGGAGGTGAGCCTGTTCTCCGGGATGTATACATTCAAATAGAGCATGTTCTCGACAGCAGCAAAGACAAATGCTGACACAAGACATGAAAGCACTATCGCGCCAGCGCTTCTAAAACGCCACGGCTCCTTCTCGAGCAACATCAAGGGAAGAACAACCTTCGCCATCTCCTCGACGACCGGCGCACCGGCGGCCACCGCGAGAAGTCCGAAGCCGAGTGCGCCCTTCGCGAATGTACAGATCAGGGCGAACAAACCAGACGCCGCATAAAGCCCAAGAAGGCGCGGCTCAATGCCATGGCGTACTGGAGCTTCCCATTTACCGCGCAGAACGGCATCCATGCGCGCTTTGTCGCAAACGGCCTCCGGTACGCCCGCCAGCGCGACCTCGCCGCCAATGGCATCCGCGCCAACGCCACCCGCCTGCGGCAAGCCTGCAAGCGCAGGCTCGTCCTCAACCCCAGTCGTCATTACGTCACGCCACGACAGGGCGCCGCCACGCCGTACCAGAAACTAGCGCGACAGCCATGTTCGAGCCTTTCTTCTTCATGCCTGACGCATTTCCACCAATGTCCGCACTGTCGAACCTCACGTTGCATACGGCATTGCAGCCAAGCTCGCGAGCCCGCTTCTTCATGCGTAGCAGCGCCTCGCGCCGAGCCCGTTCGAAGAGGCGGGTGAAGAATTTCGATTCCCCTCCAACGATGTTCTTGAGACCGAACACCCATGACTTGAACGTGTCGCTCGCCACCACCGCTTCGCCGCTCACAAGCATGCAGGGACCTTCCGCAACGGCAAAACCCGGCGGATTGCGCATGTCCGTAGTCTCTACGTCCCTCAACGCCTCCTCGCACTCCGCGAGCGACCGTTCGTGCCTCGTCTCTGACAGATAGCCGACAAACCACCCTACGAAAAGAACAAGCGCGGGGAGCCCGACGTAAAACAGCAGCATGACTGCCACAGATGCTGATTCCGCGTCCATTGCCTTCATTCCGCCGACTACTCCGCGACAACGGCGGTTCCGTAGGCCATCATCTCGGAAGCGCCAGATGTGATCGCGCTCGTCGAGAACCGGACATTGACGACAGCATTGGCCCCAAGCGCCTCGGCCTGGGCGATCATACGGGACATCGCCTCGCGTCTCGACTCGGTGAGGAGTTCGGTATAACCCTTGAGCTCGCCGCCTACCATGTTCTTGAACCCGGCGGCAATATCGCGTCCAATGTTCTTGGCGCGAACCGTATTGCCCTGTACAAGCCCCTTCACCTCAACGACTGTCTTGCCTGGGATTGTCTCAGTATTGACGATCGTCATCTTTTTCTCCTTTCAGCGTTTACCCGGAATTATGTCCAAAACCAGTGGATCGCGATCAATCGCCGGTTGTGCCCTGGCGTAGGAAGTCGATCATTCCGTCAAGGATGGCGGTACCCTCCGGCTTGCCGGAAAGCAGATCCAGCCCGAAGCTCTCCAGGACGTCGCAAGACCCTATGGCGCGGCGCGCTAGATATACGAAGCAGTCGCTCCCACCCTCTCCAACCATGAAGAACTCACCCTTGTAGCGGGGCTCGACGTTCAACGCCCGGCCTCTGCCAAGAATGCGGAAGAGAAGCGGCGAAAGATACCCATCGTGCGGCAGATATCCCAGCACCGGATGCCGCAGCATGGCCGTGCCCACCTGGTTCCCCATCCACCACCAGCCAAGGCTCACGTTGGGAACGCCCTTCGCGGGATTGACGACCACGACCTTCAATGGCACCCCGCCGCCATTGGCATCGCAGCAGGACGGATCGTCCACCACGGCCACCTTCGCCCCAGCGGCCCCTGGCGTGCCTATGATGGAGAAACCATCGTACAGCTTCTCCATCGCCGCCCGAAGCGACGGCGCCACCGCCAGGTCGCGTCCATCCCTCCGGGCGCGCTTCGGGAAGAGCCAGAAGTCCCATGAATTCGAGACCTCGCCGACATTCGCCTCGAGTGTCGCCTTTACGGGCTTCTCGAGCGCCGGGAAATCCAACCTGACCGACGCCACCTTCCTGGCCGGTCCAAGGCCGATCTCCTCCTTGATGGACACCTCCCCCTGCCTGAGAGCGGCACCGCCTGCCATCAACCGCCACGACAGCCTCGCATCTCGTATCGGAGCCTCGCCATAATGGGCGAAAAGGAAATCCACATTGAGGTTTTCACCCGAGGTGTATACACGGTTTTCGTCCGGAGTGTCCATCAGCAGGCACGATGGGCCGTTGAACCGCGCGAACTCCGCCACCGTGAATCCGCCGCGCTTCGTCTGCCAGAACGGATTGAAGAGACCCTGCGCCGTAAACGTGTCGTTCTGCCCCACGACCACGTCCACGATCGTCCAGAAGCAGTATCCGTCGCAATACGGGTCCTTGCGCGCCCATTCGATGCCGCGTTTCTGGTAGTGCCTCTGCAACCTGTTCTGGGCGTCCTGCAGGCGGTCGTCCCATGCGAGATCGAGGCCGCGCGGCGCAAGCCAGTCCTTGCGCGCCTTGCGGGTGACGGGCGGCACCCACACGCCTGTGTAGAGGGATTCGTCGCGCGCGTCGGACTTGATGCACAGGTTCAGGTACTCGTGCGTCACGAACGGGCGGTCTGGGTTCACGCTGCCGCGGTTCCAGGGCTTGATGGGGCCGCCAAGATAGTCCGAGGCATCGGGCGGGTTTATCCACTCCTGGTTGCAGTCCTGGTTGATCTTCAGCCGGTCGGGGTCCATCGCCTTCACGTATGCGTGCAGTCTACGGTCCAGCTCCTCGCCGTACGAGCCTTCGTTGCCCATGGAGTACACGGTGAACGACACATGCCGGCGGAAGTTCCGGTACAGCTCGGTGACATCCCGCTTCGGATCGAACTCGAAGCCTTCGGTGGGTTCGTCGCTGTAGTATGGCAGTTCGGCCTGGATCATGATGCCGAGCTCGTCGGCGGCGTCGAAATACTCCGGCACCTCGCAATGCGTATGCAGACGAACGAAGTTGAAGCCTGCCTCGCGGGCCCTGCCGAGATGACTCCGGTGCTCGGCATGGTCAGCAGGCGTGATCCCCGAAATGGGATAGATGTGGTCGTCGCCGAACCCGCGCATGCAGTGCGGCTTGCCGTTGAGGAAGAATTCCTTACCGCGCACCTCGATCTTCCGCACCCCGAACCGTTCGCGACGCGTATGAACCACCTTCCCATTCTCCACCAGGTCGACCCTTGCCGTGTAAAGGTTGGGGTGTTCCGGCGACCAGGCGCGGAAGTCAGGCAGCTTCACCCTCACCACCTGGCTGCCGCCTGGCGCCACGGTCCGCTCCTCCACCGCTCCGCCGATGGCGACGCGAAGTGTCCGGTGGACCGCGGAGCGACTGGATGGCGCCTCGCCGAAGGCCATGTCCACATGCACGTCGGCCGCCTTTTCATCGAACGCCCCGCGCACCCAGGCGTCATCGATGAACACATGCGGCGTCGACTCGAACTCGACGTCGCGGTAGATGCCGCCCCAGCGGTGCATTGCGCTGAGAAGTCCCTTGCGCGACGGCGCCAGATTGCTCACCTGCGCCACGACGGTCGCATTCGACCCCGGCGTCACGAGGTCCGTCACCTCGTACTTGTACGTGCCGCAATAGTTGTCGACGAGCGCCACCTGCCTGTCGTTCACCCAGAACCATCCCCTGGACTTCACCCCGCCGATCTTGAGCCAGATGCGTCTGCCGGACCACGACGAAGGGATCGCCACCGTCTTGCGGTACCAGCATCTGCCCATGTGCTTGTAGCGGATCATCTTCGAGTTCTCGTCCCATGTAGGATCCCACGAGATGCTCATGCCAGGCTTGCCCACACCCTGCGCCTCCCAGCAGCCCGGCACCTGTATCCTGCGCGAACCAGGCCACTCGCTCTTGTAGAGATGCTTCCAGACGCCGTTGCGCCACGGCCGCTCCTTCTCCGGCACGAAGAACTCCCATTCGCCGCGCAGGGATACGACCGTGCCAGGCTCGTATCCCAACGCCGGATTCACCACCGCGGGATGCGCCTTGCGCGCACCCCATGTATCGGCAAGCTCCTCCTCCGGCAGGCCAACGTGGAAGGCTTGTCGCGCCACCGCATTTGGACCTGAAGCGTTCAGCGCCAGCGGAAGCGCAATGCACATGGCAATGGTCATGCTTTTCATAAGCAGTTGTCTCCTACAGGAACTTCTCGTTGATGGTGAGCTTGAAGTCCTTGGCGATCTTGCGGATGTCGGCAGAGGTTATGGTCTGGCGAACCTTGCGGCCCGTGGACATCACCTTGAGGGCGATGTCCGCCGACTTCACCACCGTCTCCATCATGCCGAACGCCTGGTCGAACGTCGCCCCGGCGCAAAAGAGGCCGTGGTGCGCCCAGATGACGACGCGATACTTCGCCATGAGCTTCTGCGTTGCACGCGCGATGTCGTCCTTGCCAGGAACCATCCACTTGACGACGCCTACGCCCTCGGGGAAGATGACGGGGCATTCCGTCATGGCGCTCCAAAGCGTACGCGTGAACGCCTTGTCGGTAAGCGGCAGGATGAAGGTGAGCGCTATCACGGCCGGCGGGTGGCAATGGTAGATCACGCGGTTGGCGCCATCCGTGAGCGTCATGCGGATCTCATGGCAGCGGAGGTGCGGGGCGAACTCGCTCGTCGGCCGACCGCCATCCGTCAACCCCCACCAGATGCGGTACTGCGTGCCCGTAGGGTCTATCTCGGCTATGCCGAATGCGTTCTCGGGGTCGCGCATGACGTTGCGCATGAAGCGCGTGGTACCGGTGACGATGAAGAACTGTCCGCCAAGCTTCGGCACGGTGCCGCCGATGGCGGTCCACCCGGTAGCCGGTTTCCTGCACGTCCTTCGAACGTTTTCCGCTTCGGCATCGGTCATGCGGTAGCTGAGATTGCCGCCGTTCATCTCGTGCCAGCCTTTATCCACCGAATCCTGCGCCAGGCGCATGAAGCCCTTGACGCACGCCATATCCAGAATCTTCATCGTTGTTCTCCTTTTGCCTGCATTATATCACAAAACTGCCGGAAGCTCCAGAATGAACACGCTTCCACCGCCATCGCGCGCTTCCGCCGTAAGATCGCCGCCCATGTCCCGCGCGAGCCGGCGCGAGATCGGAAGGCCCAGCCCGAACCCGCCTTTCGCGGCGGCGCCACGGCCTTCCGCCCTGTAGAAGCGTTCGAACATCCTGGCACGTACCTCGTCTGGAATGCCCGGACCGCGATCTGCGACGACGGCGCGCACCCGCCCGCCGTCGCGCGAGACATCCACCTCCACCGGACCCTCACCCGCGTACTTGGCGGCGTTGCCCAGCAGATTGAGGAATATCTCCTTGACGGCATCCCTGTCAGCCGTGGCGCGCACATTCTCGCCTGCCAACACCGTCACGCCACCGTCCGCGAAATCGCCCCGCAGCAGCTCTGCTGCCTCGCGGGCGACCTCGCCCACGTCCACCTCGACGGGAACGTAGCGGCGGCGTTTCTGCTCGAG
Source organism: Kiritimatiellia bacterium (assembly GCA_017525225.1). GTDB lineage: Bacteria > Verrucomicrobiota > Kiritimatiellia > RFP12 > UBA1067 > RGIG6720. The sequence continues at coordinate 43,604 of JAFXTB010000176.1, read as the reverse complement.
CCTGGTGTAGTCCAGGAGCGTGTCGACCATCCGCAGCATCCGTCCCTTCTCCTGTACTATCACGTCCAGCGCATGCTGGCGGCGCGCCGCATCCACCAGCCGTCCGCCAGCCAGCATGTCCGCCCACACGCCCAGCGCCGCGAGTGGCGTCCTCAGCTCGTGCGACACGTCCGACACGAAGCGGGTCTTCAACGCATCGTCGCGGCGGGCCTTCTCCGCCATCCTCCAGAGCTGCACCGCCTCGAAGAGGAGGAAGCCGACGAGAAGTACCACCAGGCAGATGCCGGCGATCCAGAGCCATGTCCAGGAATCCACCGGCACGGGAGACTCGCCGTACGCAAGGCCGAAGAGCCTGCCATCCACGCGTCCCCATACCACGTATGCCGTCGAACCGTCGACATTGAACGTCTCCAGGGCGCGTTGAGGCGGCTTCTTCCGCTGTCCGGCCCATTCGTTCCAGCGGGTCCGCTCCGCAAGCATGCGCCACAGTCCGCCAGGGCCGCCCTTGTGCCAGACTAGCGATGCCTTCGGCTCCCATGCGAACGCACCGGAGGGCCTTACGGAATTCGTGGTCCCTTCAAGCATGGACAGGAGGACCTCCTTCTGACGGACAAGGTCCCTTGCCTCGCGCATCGCATCGCGCAGGTCGTCCGCCACATTGAGGGCGCGCGCCTGGCGCATCGTCTCGAGATTCTCCTCGTCGACGCGATACTGGCGCATCAGCATGTCCAGCCCTACGCCCGCCACAATGATCGCCGGCACAACGATCCGCAGGAGGTAGCTGGTGAACGCGGCTGTCGGCTTCACGGCGGAAGGCCCTACCTGCACAGCGCCTGCAGGGTCGGCGCGAAGGATGGGAACGATTCGTCGAGTATCTCCGCGCCCGCCACGGTGACCGGCACGCGCAGCCCGCAGACCGCCATCGACATTGCGAGGCGGTGGTCGCCGTTGGCATGGGCAATGCCGCCACGCACGGTACCGCCGCGGATGGTGAGGCCGTCATCCTGCTCCGCCACCTCCGCACCGAGCGCCCGCAGCTGGGTGACGATGGCGGCAATGCGGTCGGTCTCCTTGTAACGGAGCTCGCGCGCATCCCGCACCACCGTCTCGCCTTCCGCGAACGCCGCGGCAACCGCGAGCGCCGGCATTTCATCTATCGCGCGCACCACCATGTCGCCTTCCACCACCACCGCCTTCAGAGGTCCGGATTCCAGGGTGACATCCGCCACCGGCTCGCCCATCTCCTCGTGCTCGCCGGAAATATCCACGCAGGCACCCATGGCCTTGAGGATGTCCAGGACACCCGTGCGCGTGGGATTGACGCACACGCCGCGCACCGTTATCCGGCTTCCGGGCACGATTGCCGCCGCCACAAGAAGGAACGCCGCAGACGAGATGTCCCCCGGAAGCCGTCCCCTTATCGGACGCAGCGACGACGGGGAATCCAGCGGCGCGACCCGTCCATCCACGATTGACGCGCCCATTGCCCTGAGCAGGCGTATGGTATGGTCGCGCACCGGACCCGGGGCCGTGAACCGCGACTCGCCCGTCGCACCGAGAGCGGCGATCTGGAGGCAGCTGAGCGCCTGCGCCGAGGCGATGCCGAGTGAATGCTCGATGCCTGTGAGCGGCGCCGGCTTGAAGTAGAGGGGTGCGCAGGCGACACGGCGGCCGTCCGCAGATGTACCTTCCGTACCACGCACATCCGCGCCCATCGCCCGCAAAGGCTCTACGATCCGATCCATCGGCCGGCGGCGAAGGCCCTCGCTGCCATCGAGCGTGGCTGTGGACCCGGTGCCCGCAAGGGCGCCGGCCAGAAGGCGCATGGTGGTCGCGGAATTGCCGCAGAACGCCCTGGCGCCTTCCACCGGAAACGGCCTGAAGCCGTTCCCCTTCAGGCGAAGTACACCATTCTCCAGCGAAGACGGCACGCCAAGCGATCCGAGCGCACCGCGCATGGCGCGCGTGACGCCGCTATCAGGATAGTGGCTGACCTCGGACGTCCCTTCGGACAGCGCCGCGAAAAGAGCCACCCTGTGCGCCAGCGACTTGTCGCCGGGCACCTCAACCGTGCCCTTCAGCGGACGGTCGGTCGTCTGGACGGTCAATTCCGTTCTCTACCCTCTGCCTAGGCGTTCACCCGCGTACTTCTTCTCGTGTATGGGGCCCCACCACCATTTGTTGTCCAGATACCAGCGTACCGTCTCGCGGATGCCGGTATCGAACGTGCGCGTGGGCCGCCAGCCGAGTTCGCCCATCAGCTTGGAAGGATCTATCGCGTAGCGCAGATCGTGCCCCGGCCTGTCGGCGACATAGGTTATGAGCGACTCGTACTTCGAGCCGTCCACGCGCGGCTGAAGCTCGTCGAGGATGCGGCAGACCGTCTGCACGACCTCCAGGTTCGTCCGCTCGTTGTGCCCGCCCACATTGTACGTCTCGCCGGGCACACCCTTCTCGTTCACGAGGCAGAGCGCCGCCACATGGTCGTCCACATACAGCCAGTCGCGCACGTTGGCTCCCTTGCCGTATACGGGGAGGGGCTTGCCGTCGAGGCAGTTCAGGATGACGAGCGGAATCAGCTTCTCCGGGAAATGGTATGGGCCGTAGTTGTTGGAGCAGTTCGTTATCAGGGTAGGCAAACCATAGGTATCGTGCCAGGCGCGCACGAGATGGTCGGATGCCGCCTTGGACGCGGAATATGGCGAATGCGGCGCGTATGGTGTCTTCTCCGTGAAGAAGCCCGTTTCGCCAAGAGAGCCGTAGACCTCGTCGGTGGAGATGTGCTGGAAGCGGAACTCGTCGCGTGAGGCACCTTCCAATGTGCGCCAATGCCGAAGCGCCGCCTGCAGCAGCGTTGCCGTGCCGGTGACGTTCGTACGGATGAATTCCCCGGGGCCGTCTATCGAACGGTCCACGTGCGACTCCGCCGCGAGATGGAAGATCGTGTCGGGACTGAACCCGGCGAATGCCGCGTCCATCGCCTCCTGGTCGCAGATGTCGGCCTGCAGGAACGAGTAGCGCGGCGAAGACGACACCTCCTTGAGGGATTCGAGGTTGCCCGCATACGTGAGCTTGTCGATCGCCAGTACCGCCGATGCGTCCGTATCCCTCACGAGATGGCGCACGAGGGCCGAACCGATGAACCCGGCCGCACCTGTAACGATTATCCGCCTACGCTTCATCTGCTATCTCCGGCCGTGGCACCCTGTGCGATTCCGCCGCCTCCGCCTCGGTATCGGACGCGGCATCCTTGTCAGCCTCGGGCTTGGCGGCGCCATCCTTGGCGGCCCCATCGTCCTTGGATTCGCCGTCCTTGGTCTTGGAGTCCTTGGATTCTCCGTCCTTCGCCTTGGAGTCCTTGTCCTTCAAGGGGCCATACGGACGATACGCGCCGTACGCGCGATAGCCGCCGTACCCGTAGTTGTAGCCGTATGAGTGGCCGGCCGGCGAGAAGGCGCCGGCGGAGCCGCCCATCTCCACGTCGTTCACGATGATGCCTATCACCGTGGCGCCGGATTCGCCCAGCGTGCGGGCCGCATGCTGGATGGGCTTGAAGTGGGTACGGTCCGGACAGCACATGATCATCACCGAATCGACCAGCGACGCCAGCGTCATCACGTCGCCCACGATGCCGAACGGCGGTGAGTCGATGATCACGCGGTCGTAGTTCTCGCGCGCCCACTTGAAGAAGTCGCCGAGGATGGACGAACCCATGATGGAGGACGGGTTCACGTTGTCCGGCGCCAGCGATCCTATCACATGCAGATTCTCGACGCCGCAATCCATCGGCAGCTTGGAGAAGTCGAAGGAATGCTTGCTGGAGAGCAGATGCGAGAAGGAGTGCTGCATGTCCATCTCGAGCCCCCACACGCGCGCCAGACGCGGTCGCCTGAGGTCGAAGTCCACGAGCAGGGTACGCTTGCCGGCCTGGGCAGAGGAGATCGCTAGCGAGCAGGAGGTGATCGTCTTTCCTTCGCCCGGCTGGGTGGACATCAGCAGCAGCACCTGGCTCGTGGCCTGGTAGCGCGGGGAGTCCAGCATGTTCCGGAGCCCTGCCATGGCCTCGGCGAACTGCGAGTACTTGTTCTCGGAGATGAACCTTGCCACCTGTTCGCGCTTCTTGCGGCGGATGTGCGGCAGCACCGCGAGCACTTTGAGCCCAAGGCGGCCCTCGATGTCGGAAAGCGACACGATCGTGTCCTCCAGATGGTCCAGCACCAACACGAACAGCAGCCCGAGCGCAAGCGACAGCACCGCGCCGGAGGCGAATATGATCACCGGGTTGGGCAGCACCGGCTTGGTGGGCACCAGAGCCGGACGGCCCACGCGCACGATCTCGTTGTTCGCCTCGGCGGCGATGCGGGCCTCGTTCTCCTTCTGAAGCAGATCCTTGTAGAGAGTGGACGACACGTCCTTCTCGCGTTCGAGTTGCTGCAGGCCAGCCTCGGCCGAGACGATCTTCTGCTCGATGGTCGCGAGATCGGCGCGCTGCTGCTCGTTCTTCTTGCGGAACACGGCCAGCTGGTTACGGTAGGCCGCAAGGTTCCCCTTCGCCGTGGCAAGCGCACGCGACACCGCCTCGATGAACTGGCGCTTGTATACTTCAAGCTCCTTCTCCTTCACGCGCACCTCGGGGTGGCTCTTGGTGAACTTGGCGAGCAGCGCGCCATGCTCCATCTTGGCGTTCTGCAGAGTGGTGTAGGCCTGGCCGATCTCCGACGAGCGCGGCACGGCCGTAGGCAGCGCGCCGAAGTCCTCGGGGGTCTCCTGCGCGGCCTCCAGCACCTTCTCCCATTCAGCAGCGGCGGTGATCTCGGTCTCCAGCGAAAGCATGTCGCCCGTGGTCTTGGTAAGGCTCTGCTGGAGGATCTCGCGCTCGGAATGCAGATGGTCTATCTTGTTGGCGGTACGGAAGTCCAGGAGGGCCTTGGCCACCTTCTCGTCCGCACGGCGCTGCTTCTCCACGGCCTCGTGGATCTGGGCCACGGCCTTGTCGCAGCGGATCTTGTTCTCGTCGTCGGTGAACGACTCGATGGCCTCGGCGTAGGCGTTGGCGAGCGCGGCCGCGATCGCCGGCACGTGCGAGCGCACGGAAATGGTGATCAGGCGCGAATGGCGTATGAGGTCGAGCACCGAGGATCCGAGCGTGGAGACCAGCTCGGCGTCGGTGACGGTGGATGCAGGATAGTTGGCGCGGTACTGCTGGATGATCTTCGTCACGATCTTGTCGGACCGCCAGTCCGAAAGACGGGTGTTGAACACCTCCTCGTAGGAAGTACCGTAGTCAGGCATGTCTATCTGGCCGATTCCGGGGCCCGAGTTGGACGGGCGGCGCATGTCCATGGTGAACTCGCTCGTCGCCTCGTAGATGGTGGGCGAGATGCGGTACACCGCGAACGCGGCCACCAGGCCGATCAACAGGAACACCAGCACCGAGATCCAGCGCTGCGCGATGACGCGCAGGATGCGCCCGAGCGTGATCGTGCCCACGAGCGAATCGGCGTCCTGCGAGGGCGATGCGCCGCCGTAGCTGCCGCCGTAGTAGTACGGCGAGGCGCCGTAGCTGCCGCCGCCGCCGCCATAGTACATGGGCGTCCTCGCCGAACCATAGTAGATCGGCGACTTCCTCGTCGAGCCGTAGTATAGGGGCTTCTTTCCGTATTGCGTACCGTCAGCGGCCATCTTTACCTTCCTGTCCTTCAGAACCCTGGTTTGACGCCCCGGCGGTTTCCAACGTGGCGCACACGTTGCGCGGGAACGACGCGGCCGACAGCGCAAAGGCTGAGACCACGGCGAAGACCGCCGGGACAGATGCGAACAGATGCGAGAAGAAAAGCTCCGCCACGGCAAGGCCGAGGATGAATGGCCCCGTCCACACGACCGGAGGGCATGCGAAAGGCAGCCGCTCGCCCTCGTCGTTCCCGCGCAGGTACGCCAGCGCCTCCACAAGGCGCATCACCCACGACCACACCAGCAGCCCCACGCCGATGGCGAGCAGCCCGCAGCCCACGATGCCGCGCTCCGAGAGGATCGTCCAGTAGCCGCTTACCGCATCCACGGGATGTGGCGGCAGAAAGGCCCAGTCCGGCTTGGCCGCGATGAAGGGCGCATGTAGGCCGAACGCGCCCACGCCCACGCCGCACCACGGACGTTCCAGCCACATCTTCTTCGCGATGCGCGCGAGCGCGTCGGTCAAGGGACCATATTCCACTGGCATGGCAGATTCGGGATCCAGCCCATGCAGCTTGAACTGCTGCAGCTCCGGCGAGGAAAGTCCCATGATCAGCAGGGCGGGAACAGAGAGCCCGAGCAGAGTGAACACCGCGCTGCGGGCAAAGCCGCCCATCGAGCCGACGCGCGCATTGTAGGCAAGCGAGAAAATGACCACCAGGAGGGTCACCAGAAGATACACCGCCGCCACGAACGGCGGCGAGAAGATGACTAGCGCCGACGACGATCCACCCACCGCAAGGATGAACGGGAGCCGAGCCAGCGGCCACTTGTGGCTTTCACTGTCCACCCCGAACACGATCGAGAGTATGAGGAACACGCCGAACGGAGTACCTGCGAACGGCAGCGTCGTGAAGCTCGACCTTGCCGCCTGCACCATTTCCGGAAACGCCCCCAGGCATGCGCACACCGATGCCATCAATCCGCCGATGCCCGCGACCGTTACCATCGTCATGCCGCAGAACCGCCGCGCGGAAAGCCCAAGTCCATGGCGCACCCCTATGACGAACACGCCTAGCCCAACGGACGCCGCCATCGGCAGGAACCCCTTCGACCCGACCGATGCAGGCAGCATCGGCGCAAACGAATCCTTGACCGTCCAGACGGCACGCTCGGGATCATACCACAGGGCAATGCCCGTGTTCAGCCAGCGGACAACCGCAAAGCCGATGGCCAGCAGGAAGAAGTAGAACACAGGATCACGTATGATTGAATCGCGCACGCGCTCGCGCGCATCGGAAGAACGCTCCCCCTGCCGAATGGAAGGCTCGAAAAGCACCCAGATCAGCGCGAAGAGCGACAGCCAGAGTATGACGCGCCCTAGCGCACCTGCTTCAAGAAACTGCGCGAAAGCTACAGGGAAGGCAGCCAGGATGCCCAGATGTACCGCCAGCCCATATTTGGTGATGACCTTCAGGAGCATTCAACCCAGTCCACGCGCGTGCCCTAAGCTTGATCGCACGCGCGTGCCTCCGCACTATCAATAGTGGAACCTTACGCCCACGGTGCCGCGGAAGCGGTCGTAGTCGTAGTCGTCGTGATCCTCGCACCATTCCTCTTCCCACGAGAGCGTCGCGAACAGCGACATCCAGCGGTTGATGGTGTAGGTCGCACCGAGACGGGCGGAAAGGATCTCTTCGTCGTAGTCGTTGCCAGAGGCGAGATACTTGTCCGAATAGACGTTCTCCTCGTAGCGGAACGCGATGTTGGCGTTGAGGTTGAGCTTGTCGCCGAGCGTAAGGTACGAGACGCCTGCCGAGAGCGAGGAGACCTTGACGGCCGAGCCGCAGGTGCGCTCGCTGGGCTGGTAGTAGCTCGACCCGAGCAGCGACAGCTGCACCTGGCGCGTGACACGCCAGTTGCCGGAGAGCTGATACGTCCAGCCACTGTCGGCACCTCTATGGCCGCCATACTCGAGCCACGAGGCACCAACGAGCAGACGGTACTGGATCTTCTCCGTCGCATGGGTTCCGATACCGCCCATGACCGTCCACACCTGGCTTTCGTTGCTGTAGTTGCGCTCGCCGCCCGAACCGCCTTTCTGGCGATAGCCGCTGTAGCCGCCGGCAACCAGCAGATCGGTCCACTTGGAAGCGGCGAAACCCGCCTCGAGACCGGCCGAGAACTCCTGCCAGCCGTAGAGAGGGGCGTACCGACCGGTGTCGTTCTTGTAGTCGAGCCAGTCATACTGGCCCATCAGGTCGGAATGCCAGCGCTCCGTAAATCTGCGCTCCAGGGCGGCGGATGCGTCGAAACGCTCGCGGTCGCGCCAGAGGCCGCGGCCGTCGCCGGACGTAAGGCTGTCGTTCTGCGAGATGTAGGCATAGCGCTCGGCCAACGCCAGCGACCAGCCCTTCTCGCCGGGCTTGGACGTCGTCCAGTTGTACTTCAGCGATTCGCCGTAGCTGTTCTCGCCAAGCTCGTCGCTGTAGTCGCAGTATGCGTTGTAGCGATACCACAGCGTGCCGACCAGCGACCAGCGATCACCCTTCCACTCAAAGTCAACCCCGGGGTTGACCATGAAGATGCTGTCGTCGGACGCATGCTTGGTCGTATCGACGTTGGAGTCGTACGTGTACGCAAGCGAGACGTACGGCTTGATCGTCAGATGGTTGTTGAAGAACCGGAAGCCGGTAGGCTTGTCGGCCACGCTCTCGCCGGCAAATGCCATTGACGCCACCGACGACACCACTACCGCCAGGCTAAACATCTTGCTGTTCATGGTTTCCTCTTCTCCTTTGCGATTTCTATAGCTTCAGCCCGCAAACATCAGGTCACGGATACGGAATGGGCTCGGGCTTCGGGGATGGGGTATCGCCCTCGTCCTCGACCGGGATGTTCCCGGTACGCCTGTCGCTGCCACGACGCTTGCCGCCGCCGGTCGGGTTCTCCACCACGGCGCCGTCCTGATCCACATATACCGTGTTGCCGGAAAGGTCCGTGGTCTTGTAGACGATGCCGCCGTTGGGTCCATAGTACATCTCGCGGCCGTTCTCGTCGCGCATCACGTTGCCCATGGCGTCCTTCACCGGCTTGAGGCCGAGCGGCGTGGTGCTGAGCACACTGGCGCGCGGCACGCGGCTCAGGCCATTGTCTACAGGATCATTGATGTCCGCAGTGCCGACGATCCCGGGCGAGGTGAACGCACCGGACGCGAGGCCGCCGGACGACGCCCCAGTACCGTCCGCCTGCATGTCGGCCAGAAGCGCCTGGCCGATCTGCGGGCCGGCAAGCTGCAGCACCGCCGCATGGTTAGGCTCCTCGCCAGACTCCGAAACGCCCAGCATCGGATCATAGGTCTTCTCGCGGCCTTCGCCCATCGCCGCAGGGATCCATTCAGACTTCGCCGTCTCCTGCGAACCGGCCGGCAGCGTGGCCACGAGCGAATCGCGCAGATCGGAAGGCGAGCCACCCGAGGCGCGCTCGAACATCAAGGCCGCGAACGTGTCACGCACGGCGGAGTTCTCGGCCGTTGCGCACCGCGCGACGATCGCCGCCATGGTGCTGGTCGCCAGCGCCTTGTACTCCTCGTCGGTGAAAGGACGCGACGGATTGGCGTTTCGATTGAACAGATCGCCCGCGAAGCTCTCATTGATGACCGTCAGGTACTCCGGCGGCACGGTGGCGAACACCTCCGCCAGCACCGCCGTGCGGTTCTCCTTCGACGCCCCAGACACCGCGGCGCGGTTGGCGTTGAGGAACGCGGCCGCCTTCGCCTCGTCGGATCCAGGCATCTTGGAGATGGCGTCGTTGACCTCCGCCAGAAACGCCGTCTGGTCAGATGCCGACAATTTGCCGATCGTCTCCTTCAACATGGCGGGATCCTGAGCGCAATCGCCTACCTTCGCCTGCCACTCGCTGCGCGGCATGTCCGCGGCACCGGCCACGGCCGCTAGAAACGCAACCGCCATCGTTGCTACAACTCTTTTCATCATGACCATTTCCTTTCTTTGCAAATTAGACTCTCTCTACCTTTCAGTACCAGCTCATAGGCACCCAGACGACGTCGCCAGCCTTCAGGAGCATATCCTTGTCCGGCCGGCCCTCCTCGCCGATCTCGATGAGATCCACGCGGGTCTTGGTCTGCTTACCATCCCTGTCGCAACGCGTCACCTGGACACGCCGCTTGTCCGCAACCGCCGTGGCGCCGCCAGCCAGCTGGAGCGCGCGCGTGAGCCGAAGATCCATCGTCGCAGGCACGTCCACGGGCCCGGGACGGGACACCTCGCCCAGCACCGTCACCGTTCCCCAGGGCGAGACCATGTTCTGGCCGCTCTGGTAGATGAACGTCGCCGTGACGTGCGGATCGACATAGTATTCCTTGTACGCGGCCATTATCTTCTGCTGCAGGCCCACGAGCGTGAGACCATCGCACTTGACCTGGCCGATGAGATCCATGGTGATGCACCCGTCGGCATCCACGAAGTACTGGCGCGAACTGCCGCCCTGCGTGCCAGTTGCCGTGACCACGATGTTCAGCGCAATGCCAGGCCGCACCTTCGGTCCGTCGAAGTACGTCGCGAGGACGTTGGGATCGACATCGTTGTGCGATTCACCGCCTAGCAACGACTGCAGATTGGCGCATCCGGCCACGCCAAACATGGCGGCCGCAAGCGTCATCCACGCCGCAATTATACCTATAAATCTCATCTGAACAACTTCAATCAGCCCTCAAGACGACAATCCGCCTTGAAGTTTCAGTGCGTATGATACCATAATCTGCCCCATTCAGGCAACCCCAGAAATGAAAAAAGTGGGTTTTCAGATTTCTTGCCCATGGCCAGGATCATGCGGCGGCGGAATGGTCATTGCGGAATCAGCCTGGCGATGAGCGCGATCGCGGCGGTATCGGTGCGCAGGATACGCGGTCCGAGGGAACAGCGCCTGAAGCCATGCGACTCGAGAAGCGAAAGCTCGCGGTCGGTCCATCCGCCTTCCGGACCGATCGCCAGGACCGGACGCCTTCCGGCGGCCGGCATCGGCGGAATGCAGGCCGTCTCGGCCGGATGGGCCACCAGGCGCGGACTGCCGGCGAACTGCGTCTCGAACTCGCCCTCCATCCACCGGAGGAACGACCTCTGCCGCTCGATCGTCGGCAGCGTGGTGGCGCCGCACTGCATCAACCCTTCCACCAGCAGAGGGCGATGTACCTCCTCCCGCAGAAGCTGCGCGCCCCAGAACGCCTTCTCCACCTTCTCCGCGCCCACAAGGACAATCCGCCCCACGCCCAGCGCCGCAAACTGCGGCAGAAGGCGCTTGAGCGCTCGCGGTCTCGGGGGCGCAAGGACGAGGTCCAGCCACGGCGGAGGGGTCGGGGTGTCGTGCACGCACCGCACCGTCACCTCGCCGCCATCTATGCGTTCGATCACGCCCGTGCCCGCGAGACCGTCTACGACGCCCGTCTTGAGCGTCTGGCCCACCTCGCCATGCAGTACGCCGAGCACATGCTCCGCGCGAACGCCACCGAACGTCGCAAGGCCGTCCGCGGACAGTTCATCCGCCTCGAAGAGGATCCGGTTCATGGCTCCAGGCCGTCACTCCCATTCTATCGTGGCAGGCGGTTTCGATGAAATGTCGTACACTACGCGGTTTATGCCGCGTACCTCGTTGATGATGCGGTTGGACATCCGGGCGAGCGTGTCGTACGGGATGCGCGTCCAATCCGCGGTCATCGCATCGATGGAATTCACGCTGCGGATGGCGCAGGTGTACTCGTACGTGCGCTGGTCGCCCATCACGCCCACGCTGCGCACCGGCAGCAGCACGGCGAAGGTCTGCCAGATGGTCTTGTAGTCCGGCAGCTTGCGGATCTCCTCCTGCACGCGCACGTCCGCCTGCTGGAGCAGCCTCACCTTCTCCTCTGTCACTTCGCCGAGGATCCGTACGCCTAGCCCGGGACCGGGGAACGGCTGCCTGTCCAGAAGCTCGTCGGCCATGCCCAGCACCCGCCCTACCGCGCGGACCTCGTCCTTGAACAGCTCCTTGAGAGGTTCCACCAGCTCGAACTTCAGGTCCGGCGGCAGCCCGCCCACGTTGTGGTGGCTCTTGATCGTCTGCGACGGCCCCTTGCGCGGCGAACGGCTTTCGATGACGTCGGGGTAGATGGTTCCCTGGCCGAGGTAGCGGCAGTCACGGAAGCGCCTGGCCTCCTCGGCGAACACGTCGATGAAGAGCCTGCCTATGATCTTGCGCTTGGCCTCGGGCTCGTCCACCCCCTTCAGCGCCGCGTAGAAGCGTTCCGCGGCGCGCACCACGGTGAGGTCGAGGCCGAGGTTCTTCCTGAACATCTCCTCCACCTGCTCCGCCTCGCGCCAGCGGAGCAGCCCGTTGTCCACGAAGATGCAGTGGAGCCTTTGGCCGATGGCCTTGTTGAGTAGCACCGCCACCACGGACGAGTCCACGCCTCCCGAGAGGCCCAGCACCACCTCGTCGTCGCCGATCTGCGCGCGCATGCGCTCGACCGTATCCTCCACCCACGTCGTGAGCTTCCAGTCCTTGCGGCAGCCGCACACGCCGAAGACGAAGTTGCGCAGGATGTCCGTGCCGTACTGCGTATGCACCACCTCCGGGTGGAACTGGAGCGCGTAGAAGCGGCGCGCATTGTCGAACATCGCCGCGAACGGGCATGTGGCGGAGACGGCCCCGCGCTCGAACGAGGCGGGGATGGCCTCCACCCGGTCGCCATGGCTCATCCACACCGTGATGGTGCCGGGGATGTCCTTGAATAGCGGATTGCCCGGCAGTATCTCGATGGGCATCTTACCGTACTCGCGCTCCACGCCCGGAACCACTCGGCCGCCAAGCCGCTGGCTCATCAGCTGCATGCCGTAGCAGATGCCGAGGACGGGCAGCCCCATCTCGAAGATCGCGGGGTCGCACGTTGGCGCACCCTCCTCGAACACGCTGTTCGGACCGCCGGAGAGTATTATGCCCACAGGCGGGTTCGCCGCCAGCTCCGCCGCCGTCGTGTCGCAGCGGACTATCTCGGAGTATACCTCCTGTTCGCGGATGCGCCGCGCTATGAGCTGCGTGTACTGGGAGCCATAGTCGAGTATGGCTATCCATTGTCTGTTGCTATGCATGATGAATCTCCGGCTGTCGCCTTACTCTACTCTACATCTTTCCTCATGTGTTGGAGAAATCATTTGCGGGCGTTCAACTCGACCAGCGCATATCCGAGCGGAACGAGATCGCACTCCAGCTTCATCCCGTCCGCCGACGGCTTTACACCGCCTCCCACGGCGGTCTTGAACGATTCCGCCCTGCACGGCAGAGTCACCGTCCCCTTCGACGGCAGATCCACGAGGTTGACGATGAGATACCAGTCGGAACCATCCTTCCGCCATGCGCGCGCGGCGATCTTCTCCGCAGGCTTCATCGCCGTCTCGAGCGGATCGGCCAGGATCACGGACTCGAACTTCTTCAGCTCGTTGGCGACGGACAGGACGTCCTCCCACTTTCTGAAGAATTCCTCGCCCTTCAGGTTCTTGCGCATGGTGCCGAAGGAGAACGTCAGGATGCCGTTCGCCCCGGCAGCGATCCCCTGCCAGTTCATGTTCATCATCTCCCTGCGCGACGGGAAGTACATGTCGGACTCTGGTATGGCGTTCTTCTTCACGGTCTCGTCGGAATGGAACCAGCGCCAGTTGAACGCCTGCGGTATGTACCAGTGCGGACGCATGGAGAGCATGCCGTCGTCCGAAGTGCGCTGCCGCTGCCAGACGCACTGGAACTGTTCAGGACCCTTGCTGCGGCGGTAGCCTATCGGATACGTGTCCACGGCCAGCACGTCGAAACTGCGCATGAAGTTCCTGACGGTGTCCGGATGGCACAGGCATGTCAGCGTGGCGTGCTGCGGGTCGATCTCATGCAGCAGGTTGTGGATATCCGTAACGTTCTTCACGAACGTGAGCGGCGCCTCGTCGTTGAGGTACCACATCGCGAGCGCGGGATGGTCGCCTATCTCGGCCAGCTTCGCCTTGAACGCCTCCCTCGACTGCTCGAGCGTCTGGTACCTGCTCTTCGCCGAATAACTGTAGCCGTATACCATGGCGCGGACATCCGTAGCCACGTACACGCCGATCTTGCCGTATCCGTCGAGATCGGATCGCGTGATGTTTCCGTACTGCGTGGCGAAGTTGAACGGACCCTTGCCGTAGATCTCCAGATCCTCCTCGCTCATGCGGCCGGTGTACATGCCTAGCGGGAAGACCACCTTGCCATCGAGAAGCATCCTGCCGCGCGCATCGAACGAGACACGCCGCCGCGACGGCGCGGCGAGGCGCGTAAAGCGGTGCGCCGCCTTGGCGATCGTCCTGCCGCCGGCGTTCTCCTTCACCGCAAGCTCCAGATCCTGCACCCCCATCGCGAGATCCGCCACGTCGAGCTTGAAGACAGCCTGCTCCTCGGTGAACGTCGACGGCTTAGCGATCTTCGCCGCCCCGTTCGAGTCGCGGTAGGATAGATCCACGGCATAGCTGGACAGCGGACGCTCCGCTACGTCCAGATTGAGCGTGGCGGCGAAACGGACCTCGCCGTCTACGGCCTCGTCGCGGACCCTGCTGGACATGATGCCGTCGATCACGCGCCTCTCGCACTCGACCAGCGTGAAATCGTCAAAGCGCACGCGACCGACGGATCCCTCCACATAGAGGATCACAGCGCCTCTTTCGGCCGGCGGCGGCATCGGCGGGGTCACGCCCTCGTAGCGCACCCATCCGTCGCGAAGCATGCCGTTGTCGTCCACGGGCTTGGCTTGGAATCCTTTCGACCACTTGTTCTCCTTCGTGACCCATTCGAAGCAGACGACCACCTTCCCCTTGCCCTTCAGGCTCTCCGTCTTGACCAGACCGGAGAAACGGTACACATGTCCCACCTTAACCTTGGCTATCTGCCTCGGATAGAGACAGCGCCTGGGATCGTCGTTTTCCCACACGAGTCCCTTGGTGCCGCCGTATCCCTGTCCATCCACAACTTTAAAGAGGGGCGGGTCGAGGCGGACCCAGCCAGACGTGCCGGCCTCGAACCCCGCGTTTGACAGCAGATTCTCCTCTGCGCCGGCCTGCCCAGCCGCGCACAGCGCCGCCGCAGCGAGCAGCGTCCGCCGGACAAACCTTGCAGCAGCTGTTCCACCATACCTTTTTACAGTTCCATTCAACATGGTTCTAACCTTTCTTTTTGTCTTGAATCCACCATTGCAGTAGCGTCTGCCCTTTTACGACTGCCGCCCGTCAGCGCAGATACATGACGGTCCCTGTGACGTAATGCGCGGCAAGGCGCTTGTTCGAGAGAGTGATCATGATGCGCCCCGTGTCGTCGCCTTCGACGGTCCAGCCGGAGACATCCCCCGTGATGGTCCCGGCAACTTCGGCAAGCTCGGCCCTGAGCGCCTTGTTCGGGAGCCCTTCCGGATTGTCGAGCCTTACGACGCCATGCTCCGGGAGCGTCAGGTTCCCCGTAAGCCTGAGCGGCGTCTTCTGCCCGGCACACGCGGCGAAACCGCCACCAGGCAGGATCGTCACGCTGGTTGTGGTTCCGGAGCCGCCGATGAACGCGCCGTCCGACACCGAAATGCCAGACAGCGACCCCATCGTGCCGTTCATCTCGAGCGTTCCCTCCTCCACCGCCACCGGACCGTTCGGGGCATAGCCTCCCGTGTAGGAATCCGAGCCGTTCAGCCGCATCGTTCCGGCGCCGCGCTTCACAAACCCGACTTTCACCTCATTGCGCAGAGCGGAATAGCTCGTGTTGACACCATCGATGTTGAAGCCCCCCTGTATCATCAGCGACGTGTCGAAGATGGCGTCGGGGGCGGAGTCGCCCGTAACGTCGGCTATGTCGAAGATCGTGCTGGGGACGGCGTTGAGGCTGATGAACTGATACGACTTTGAAGGATCAACCGTCAGATGCAGCGGCTGCGTGCCGATCACCTTGAACGTCTCCTGCACCTTGAAAAGGCCATAGCTGCCGAACCCGGTCCCGTATTCGATCGTGCCGTTCTCCATCGTCAGGTTCGGAAACGCCTGGATGGTGCCGCCTTCGTCGAACTTCATCTTTCCACACACGTGCACCGTGACGGGAAGCGCGGCCACGGTTCCGCGCCCTATGGACGTGCCGTTCGTTATGTCGCCGTAGTTCGGGAACACGTTGCGGCAGTGGAACCGGAGCGTCCCGTTCGTGTTGACGAACACTTCGCTCACCCTGTTCGTCGTCATGAGCCCCG
This sequence comes from Kiritimatiellia bacterium, assembly GCA_017525225.1. GTDB lineage: Bacteria > Verrucomicrobiota > Kiritimatiellia > RFP12 > UBA1067 > RGIG6720. The sequence goes on along the minus strand of JAFXTB010000176.1, from coordinate 27,652 downwards.
TCTCCGCCTTGCCCGAGAAATTCCCGAGGATGGAATAGTCGCCCGCGTAGCTGCCGGTGCGGTCTATCGTGTTCGTGCCCACGAGCAGCGTCCCCTCCTCGATGCGGATCGGGGAGGCGAACTTGCTCTTGTTGCCCTCCAGAGCAAGCGTGCCAGGCCCCGTCTTGGTGAAACCGCCGATGTTCCAGTACTGACGTGCGTCGTCCCTGTGGTTGACGAGCGTATTGATAAGAAGGTCCCAGAGATTGTCGCCGACCGTCTTCCCGACGTATATCTCCGTTCCCCCATGCGCCACGTCGTACAGCGCATTCTTGCCCTCGAACGCGACAGGAGTATCGGACAGTATCTTCAGCAGCTTGCCGAACACGAAATGGACATCGCTAAGCTGTCCGCTGTCCGCCGGATTCGCGTGCGGCTCGAAGGTGGCGTGGTCGAGCGTGAGGCTGCCGAGATACGCGTAGCCAGGGGTGGGATCGGTTATCCTCAAGGTTCCATGGCTCACCACCACGGAGACGTCGCCCGTGTTGCGTCCACGCCCGCTCTCAATATAGTTGAACGCGTTCTTGTCCGAGAGGCGCAGCTCCGTATTCGTCGAGACGAACACCTCCTGCGCCGCGTACGGATTCAGCACGGTGTACTTCGCCATCTCGAGGATCCCCTCCTCCAGGCGCACGCCGGCATTCGGACCTACGGCTGTGTAGCCGGCGAAGGTCACGTTCGTCCCAAGGACGAGATGTCCGGCACCGATCTTGCGCAACCCCACGTTCGCGGCGACTGGCAGATTGTAGTCGTGTATCACCGGGATGTTGAAGGTGACGTCCGCCCCGTCGCCGCCCGAAAGATCCGGCACGTCGAAATCGACAAGATTGTCCGTCTTGTCCGGCAGGATGCGCAAGGAAATCGCCTGGACGGGATAGTCGCCGGTGTCGTTGTGCGCGTGCAAGGGATCGTAGTCGAACACATACGGCGCAGGACCCCTGAAGCGCATGCCGCGGCCTATCACTAGCATTCCCGAGCTTGTGTCCCATCCAGTGCCATAATTGAACGTTCCTCCGTCAAGCGTGAGCCAGCCGATAGGATTGGTGCCCTTGGCGAGATCCGTCCATGCGTCGAGGATGCCGTTCGTATGTACCACGATATTCATGTTGCCGCTATGCGATGCGGCATCGTCCCCGTTGTTTACGCCCGTGGTGCAGTGGTGCCTTAGCCAGAGCCTGCCGCCGTCGTGCACGGTGACGGTGAAAGGCACGCGGCTGTCTCCGTATGAATTGTACACTGCGCGCGTGGTCGCCGTTAGCGTGCCGCCATAGATGTCGATAGGGCAGGTGTTGAGATGGGCCCCGGTGTTGCTCCAGGCGCCGGAGGAGAAGGTATACACCACCATTCCGCTTCCGCGCTTCTCAATCGACTTCACGGCGCTGCCGAACCCCGCGCTGAAGTTCAGCTCTAGGTCGCGCGTCACGTTGAAGACGACATTGCTCGGATTCACGCGTCCCGTGACGGTGATCTTCGTGTCGGACGATGTGTCGTCGATCAGCACGCTGTCGCCATCTGCAAACACGAGCCCCGTTTCACCGGTGGTCGAATCCTTCCAGTTCGCGTCCCCCGCCCAGTTGGCGCTGACGGCGCCCGTCCACACGAGTTCGCGCGCAGAAAGCGCGCACGCGTACAGCACCGCGCAGAGCGCAACTATCGTATTCTTCATGACCTGAGTTCCCTTCACTTCGTCCACCGCCGATAGCGACGATTGTCGCAAAACGCCCATATTCTATCCTTCTCCTGACTTTTTGTCAATAGAGGCAAGGAACATCTACTTTTGCCTCGCCTGCCAGGCAGAAAAGCAGAAGAATTGAAGAATCGGATGCGCTCACTTCGTTCGCTATTTGGTGAACCCTTGGACAGGACGAACAGACTGCCGGCAGTCGCGGGGGGTTTGAGGTAAAACAGTTCAGACCTTTCTGTCAGACCCCATACTACTTCTTTTCCCCGAACATCCTGGAGGGCGAGGCGAGAGGCGGCACGTTGGCGGGCCAGCCCCGGCCGACCTCGACAGATCTCACCGTGAACGGGTCCTTCCCCTTGCCGTCGCCGACATTGTAGGCGGATGGCCGGTCGAGCGGCATGAGATCAAGCTTGAGGAGGTGCGGACGGTCGACGTCCGGAGGCGAGTTCCCCACGGGCGGCGCGTTGTCGACCGAGATGTAGAGGCGCCCGCCAGCACGTATGCCGGTGAGGATCGTGTCCTTCCGCAGCTCCACGGGCGCATACGCCTGCACGCCAGTGAACCTACGCGCCGCGTCACGCGTCGCGAACCACGGAATTCCATCGCGCAGATAGACGAGAAGCGCGTTGTTTGCGAGCTCGTCACGGCCGTTGAACACGGTCGCTACCCTGCCCGGCGCGCCGTTCACCGTTATCTCCGCCCGAACGAACACCGTCTCGTCCGTGCCGAACCTCATGTCGCGCGGCAGTGCCCCTCCACTTCCCGTGGCGGGATTGTCCAGGCGGAACGCCATCTTCTCGGGCTGCGAACATTCGTCCGACCTCTCCACCACCTCCCCAGGCGGCGGAAAGTCTCCGGGGGCGAGCTCGCGGATGAAGATGTCGCGCCCGTTGTCGTAGAGGATGCGCTTGCCATCTGGCGAGATGCATGGGTTCATGCCGGCGAAGAGGCGCTTCTCCGACATCGACCGGATGTGCATCATGTATATCCCCCAGCCGGGGTCGCCGTCGCGATAGCCGGTGAAGGCTATGTATTCGCCCTGGGGATGCCAGCAAGGGGCGTAGGATGGGGCCATCGGGCCGGTCAGGCGCAAGGCGCTCTTCCTCTGCTCCCTGTCGCACACCGCGAGCGCCCACGCATCCCGCGGCCAGAACGCCTCCGCCCAGAGAAGATATCTTCCGTCCGGCGATTCCGAAGGCTGGGAGATTCCGTACGAAGCCGTCGTGGGGAAGAATATCTGGCGCACCTTGACGGGCGGCGACGAACCCTCCACATCGACCTTCCACAGGTTGGACACTGGGTAGCGCGTGCCGCGCCCCGAACAGAAGTAGACGTGCCGGCCGTCGCGCGAGAACGCGGGGGAGGAATCGAACTCGCGCCCTTCGGTGAGGCGTTTCGTCCAGCCGTCCCGCCAGACATGCACGTTGAACCCCTGGGAGGAACCGCGCTTCTTCGCCACGAACGCCGTCTCGGACTCCGGATGGCTCACATACACGAGCTTGCCATCCCTGGACCACGAGGGGAATGCCGACTCGGCCGGCCCCTTCTCTACCCAGACCGTTTCGCCTGACTCCAGATCCGCGATGCCGATGTCGAAATCGTTTCCATTGTGCCGCTGGAAGGCGATCCTGCGGCCGTCAGGCGCGAACGCGCCGTTGATCGCGTTGCTCACCGCGGGCGCGTCCGCGAACGCCGCCGCCGAAAGGGCCGCGGCCAGCGCCGCTATCGGGGCGATGGCGTTCATCTGAAGCTCCTTATCGCTTCCATCGTCGCGGGCGGATAGTTCCCGTAGTCGACGCATTCCATGACAACCCCTTTCGCGCCGCACGACTTCGCCGTCTCCAGGAGCCTGCGGGCGGCCTCAGGCTCGGATACCCCGGCCGCCTTCGCACACCGCTTGATTCCGCAGAGCTGGTAGTCGTACATGGAGCAGTGGCCGTACATGGCCGCCTTTCCACAGTGGGCCCGGACGTGCCCGTACAGCTGCGCCACCTTGGTCCACGGGTCACGGTCGGACTCGTCTATCACCGGGCTCATCGCCACTATCGCGTCGAAAAGGCCCTCCGCCGCGAGCTTCTTCCAGTCGAGCGCGAGGTTCTCGAGGCACATCCTGTCGTACGTCTCCACGTCGGGCAGCATCTTGGCCGTGGGGCGGTTGAGTCCGCCGCCGCATACCGAAAGCCCGATCATGAACCTCGGCCTGCGGGGCGAGGCGTCGATCCGCGCGCGTATCGAGCGCAGGTAGCGCTCCATGTAGCGTCCGACATGTTCGAGCCAGCGCGGATTCTTCGGGTCTGCCGGAGGCTCGGCGCCATACCTTTTGCGGAATTCCGCGCACATGCCCGGTACGTATTCGTCCGCCGGGGTCCACCATCCGGCGCGGTAGAGGTCGAGATACACCGTATCCGCGTCCATCGCAAGGATCTCGTCCAGGAGGCGCATCTTGTGCGCGAGGACCTCGTCGTAGTAGAAGCTGCATCTTCCCGCGTACGGGACGCCGTCCCGCCGGCGCGTCCAGTACTGCGGGTGGTCGAGGTTCCACGGCGAGAAGGTCCATGCGATCCTGCAGTGCACCTCCTCGAAGGTAAGATGTATGCCGGTATCAACGCCGCGCGCGCGGAGCTGCGAGAAGGCGTCCGACATGAGATCCTCCACATCCCTTCCACGGTCGATGCGAAGCCATCCGAAGACGATGTTCCAGCCGGACCTGCGCCGCTTGTCGAGCGGCGGGGCCATCTGCCGGCGGTCCTCCTCCCTGCTTGGATAGCGCGGCCACGCGGCGGTCTGGTTGCGCCAGTAGACGGCCGTCGCGCCGGTGCCGAGGACATGGTCTATCACCGCCGCCGTGCCGCCGCGCGTTTCAATGTCGCAATGCGTCGCGAAATCGTAGCTATCGACGAGCGCGATCTTCTCGAACACCGCGGCGGACGCGATGGCGGACGACGCCAGCGCGGCAGCGAGAACGCATCCAGGCATCATGGCATGGCTCCTTTCAGACACCCAGAAGGCATAGAGCGCAGCAACTCCATGCGCATCTTCAGCGCAGCTGGAGCACCGTGCCCGGTCCCGTACCTTCGAGGATCTCGATCTCGCCCTCGCCCGAGAGCACGCTCCTGACGGACGTCGCCCCGACGCTCGTCGAATAGACTCCGGCCACACGCTTGACGTTGCCGACCTTGAGCGTCTTGAACTTCGCGCGCGTGCTGTTGCCGAGCTGCAGCAGGGCGCCTGTCTTGGCGATCACAAGGTCCGTCCCGCCGTCCGACGCGACCGCCATGTCCTCCCCGATCTCCACCGTGGCACCGGTCTTCACGTCCAGGGCCGTAACGTTCAACATCCCGCCGAAGCTGAACGTCCCCGAATCGATCGTTATCCTGCCGACGCCGCCATAGTCGTTCGGCAAGCTCGCCCAGCCTGCGGCGGTGGCCGTGCGGAACGTGACGTCGCCGCCGATAGAGACCGTGAAGAACTGCCTTTCCGCGAAGGTGGTGCTATTGGCGAACGTGATCGAACCGCCGTTGAGGTTGATGAAGTTCATGTCACGCCTGTAGCCGGCGAGATACGTGCCCCCGAAGGTAAGTTCCCCGTCGTTCAGCGTGTATGTGATCGTCATGTCCGTCGATGCGCGGGTGAACATGACGCTCGCCGGGAAGCTCACGACGCCCCCGTTCTGGACGAACTCGAACGAGCCTTTCGACTCGTAGCTGCGCAGAAACGACGCCGAGCAGCCCCCAAACGTGGTGAGCGTGCCAGAGTTGATGACGTATCTCCCGAATCCGCCGTACGGGTCGGAGAACGGGCACACGTTGTTCCCTGCCCCGGCGACATTGTCAAAGAGCCCTCCGGAATAGTCCACCGTCGCGCCGTTCTGGCGCGTCTCGCCGATGACGTTCTGCTCCGTCCCGTCGACGCCCCACGCCGTAAGGACGATCGCATAGTCCGTCACGCTGCAATTCTGGTTCAGCGTTATTACGGGAAGCGTTCCCGTCCCGCAGGTCGCAAGCCGCACGCACTTGACGGCGCCGTCGAACGTGGCGCCACCCTCCCGCACGACGAGCCAGCGTCCGCCCACGCTGGCGGCGGGAGTGACGCCGGCCGTCACGCTCCCGTTGAAGAACACCTCGCCTTCGCCCGTCTTGGAGACCTTGCCGCCCAGGACCACATCGTTGCCGACGACAAGCGCGTTGCCCTTCGTCACGTGTATCGTCGCGCCGTCGAGGAATGTGACGTCCGCGCCGGAGAGCGTGTTCGTATGCCCGGTTCCGGCAGGCGCGTAGACGAGCGAAGAGAGGTTTGTCGCCTCGCCGAACGAGTGCGTAGCGCCGTCCACCTCGCGCGAAAGGTCGGCAGAATCCCCGACGAGCCACGATGCCGGCGCGGCAAGGACCGTCACCGTTCCGGCGCCGAAGCGGTCCACATACTCGCCGGCGGGCACGTCCACGCCGCCCACGATCAGCCGTTTCGTGGTGACTGCCTGCCCGGCGGAGACGAAGAGGTTGGAGTCCTGGACGAGTTCGATGCGCTCGAGGGTGTTCACTATGCCGTGGCCGAACACGGCCTTCGAATCCGCATTCTCCACGATCACCCCGGAAGGTCCGTCCACGGTCGAACCCGAGTAGCACCACAGCTCGCCGCCCTTTATGGTGATCTTCCCCGTGAAGCGCAGGGCGCACGAGGCTTCAACCATCTTGCCCTCCGCGCCTGTGATGACGAGTCCCCCCGGCCCCGCCACGGTGTTGCCCGTCTTGAGATTGAAGCCCTGCTCCGACACGTCTATCGTGCAGTCTCCGTTGCGTCCGTCAAGCCAGATGTTTCCGGCAGTAAGTTCGCGCTTCGCCGACTTGGGCTTGATCTTCACCCCGCCAAGATAGTAGACATAGTCGTTCCTGTTCGTGACCTTGATGGAAGAGGGATACTTGAAATCCATGGTCATGTTGCCGTTCAGATCGACGTCCCCTCCGTAGAGGCGGACGTAGTTCTGGTTTCCGCAGCTGGCGAAGCCGCCGTTGCACACAAGCTTACCGCCGGACATCTCGAAGCTTCCACCCGGATAGCGGTCGCGCCTGTTCTTCAGCTCGCCCGATTCGCTGCCGGCGAGCGGGATGTTGAGCCCTACGCCGTTGTTGACCGTCATCGTTCCGCCTTCGAGATAGAAGATCGGGCGTCCCCCGGCCGAGCTGCCGCAGTTGAGATAGAAGCTCCCCCACGTCGACGTGCCGCCTGTCTGGCGGAAGTACCAGGGCTGCACATAGTTGTTGAACCCGACCCAGAGGCGCGACGAGTTGAACGTCACACCGTCCTCTATCAGGAATTCACTTGGCGCGCCGGAATCCGCCCCCCACATGTTCAACGCATCGTAGCCGGTGTTCGAGACCGTTGCCGACGATCCCGCCACCGCGAGCGTGCCATCGATGCTCATCCACGGAAGATATTTGGAGCCGGAGCAACCGGCAGGGAATTTCTTCCGGACCGTAAGCCGGCCGCCGCCAAGCATTGACGAGACTTCGTCGTCGACGTTGCGGTTGTTGCGCAGAAGATCTACGTCCAGATCGAGCTCGCAATCCTTGGCCACGTAGATGGCGCATTCGAATGCGACAGACTGGTTCAGCGTGATCGATCCGGAGCCCGAAACCGAGACCTTGCGCTCCATGCCGTTGGGCATCGCGATGAGCGCGTCGAGCGTGACGGCCTCATCGAGAACGATGGATGTCGCGCGGGAGATGTCCGCCACCGCCGTCGTGCCGTTCGGCACCGTGTTGTCGTCCCAGTTGTCGGGATTGCTCCAGCGGTTGTCGCCACCCTCGCCGGTCCAGACCGTCGGCACGAAGATTGACGCCCCGTTGTTGACGTTCGCATTGTCTCCGGCATAGAGGAAGCTGTTGCCCGTCGCCCTGTGGCGCCCCTTGGCCTTTTCGACGCCGTCGACGACGAGACGGTGCGCCACCACCACGCCGCGGAAGCCGTTGAACCACATCCTGCCCGTCCCGTGCACCTCCAGATCGAGCGGCACCGAGACGCGCGCCGTTCCGTTCTGGAGCTTGAAGGTGGAGCCGTCGTCCAGAATGAGCTTCCAGGGCGCCAGCGATCCGCGAGGCGCGGTGATGTCCGAATTCGCGTCCACGGCGACCGTCCTGCCGGGGGCGACCTCCAGCCCGACGCCGTACGTGGAGATGTCGCGCGCAAAGAAGAAGTTGCTTTCGATGTCGTACACGAACACGAAGCCCGGTGCGACGGCGGAGCGCGACCAGTCCCAGGCGAAGGTGTAGAGGTAGGTTTTCCCGTCGCTCTTCAGGGTGTTGGGGATCGCGATGCCGGAATTCCCGGACCAGCGGAATTTCGCGAAGAGCGGCGAGGCAGGATTGAAGTTTCCGGGCCAGTAGAGGATTCCGCCCGCCATGTCGAAATGCGTGCCTTCGCCCATCGTGATGGTTTCGGCGTGCGCGGTGGTGAACCGCATGAGACCGCCGCGCAACGCGCAGGAGCCACCCGTGAACTGGACCGACGCGAACGTCGACGTACCGCCCTCCTGCACGTACTGGAGATTCGTGGGCGAAAGGGAGTCCGCTTCAATCTTGTTGGCCGAGAGCGTCCCGCTCTTGAGTGTATAGCGCTGAAGGCTCTCCGGACGCCTGGCGAGGGAAATGTTGCCGGAGATGGAAACGACCGTATCAGTGCCATTCTGCACGAAATGCGCCGACGACGACCCCGCTGTGCTGCCGCCCGTGCCAAGGCCGGTCGCGGATATCTTCGTGGAATCGAGGATGTTCACCGGCATCGGCCCGTACGGCTTGCCGTTGCCGAAGACCATGCCGCACCGGGCCATGACGACCTCGGTAGACCCCTCGAACGAAACGGGACCGCAGGCGAAGTAGGAAGTGGCGGAGCCCGTATTGGTGATCGCGCAATCGCGGAAGACGAGCTCGCCCGCCTCCCACTTGTCCAGGCGCTGGACAAGCGCCAGCGGGGCCTTCATGACGAGCGTTGCACCACTGGCGACGACCAGCCCGCTCCCGCTGCCCGCCACCGCCTTCGTGCTGTTGAACGCGGAACCCTCCGTCGCGTCGATCGTCACCGTCCCCGCCGCAACCTTCATATAGTCGAGATTGATGGTGTTTCCCGTGTCGATCGTGGCGGAGGCCGTATTGGTGAAAGTGGCGATGTCGCCTGGCGATGACGGGTAGCCGGAGTTCCTGTCCCAATTCCCCTCGCTGGTCCAGAGCCCGTCGCCGGCTCCGCCGTTCCAGATGAAATTGCCCGCCGATGCCGCAAGGCACGCGCAAGCCAACGACATGCAGAACAATGCTTTCTTTCCTTCGGGCACTTTACCTGTTGTCATGGATTTCTACCTCTCTCCGGCTGTTTGCGTATATTATACGCAATTTTTCTCCCCTGTCAATTCAGGGCGACGTAGGCGGAGGGGGTTGAGGTGGATCGAATGTGTTGTTCGCCGTTATGGCTGCCGCCACCTTGGAGTCCCTTGCGAAGTGTTCCTTGCCGCCGAAATTGCCTATCGGATGAACTTCCTTGTTACGGATCGTGTTGCCCTTGATTATATAGCCGGCGGGGAGGCATCCAATTCCGCCGGCCTTGTATATCAGGCCAAGGCGGTTGTTGACGAACGTGTTGCCCTCCACAAGGATGTCGCAGGTGTCCGTCTCCATCCTGTAGATCAGCAGGGGCGTGGACACGTCTTTGTTGGGCCGCACGTCGTAGCCCCAGCAACAACCAGTATCGATGCAGCGGTTGCGCACGAAGGAACAGCCCTTCATGCCGATGCCTGGGGTACACTTCGTAGTCCATATCTCGAACGCCTGGGTACAGCGCGTCATCTCGCAGTCGCGCACATGCACATCCTCCCAGCTGCGTGGGGGATTCGGGCCCTGCATGGTGAAGGCCACGTCGTATGTGTCGAAGAACCTGCATCTCTCAACCGTGATGCGCGTCGATCCAGTCCAGCACTCCACGCCGTTGCCATAGCGTACACGGTGCCCAGGTCCGCCGTATAGCCAGGAGCCTCCGATCTCGCGGAAGACGCAGTCGCGGAATACCATGTTCTCACCCACTCCGTTCGAGCCATGCGCACCGGTGCCTCGCACTGTCACATGGCTGATCACGGCGTTCTTCACGAACGGAATGCCGCAGACGCGCGGCGCGAAGCGGATGTCGGCGGACATCTCGGCGGGGTTCCTGGCAGACCACACCTGCAGCTTCCTATGGTCGTCCTTGAATTCCCACTGACGCGACAGCACGTCGTCGTCGAAACGTTTGACGCCATGGATGACGCCATCCACAAGCAGAAAGCCGATGTTGCCGTTCTTCACTGGATTGCCACCCACGCGCGTATCGTCAAGAAGGTCGATCTGCCACAGGTTGTCGCCTATCTTCTCCCATGTCCCGGGCTTGGGAACCGCCACCCTGTAGAGGCTGATTTCGGGATTCGGGCCTTCGCCGAACGCAGTGAGGACAGTGGGGTGATCGGCATCAGGGCCGTTCTTTAGCTTTACTGGTCCGTAGAACACATCGCCTCTGCGCAGACGAGCCTCTGCGCCAGCGGGGAGCGCGGCGTTCAGTTTCAACGTAGTGCGCCAGGCGGTGGCCGGCGTGCGTCCATCGGCGGCATCGTTGCCGTTCGCCGCCAGGTAGTATATTTCACGTCCACCATCCACGGCGCCCATGCCGCACACAGGGATTAGATAAGCCATGCAGGCCAGCATCAAACTTGTTGTCTTCATGATTTATAATCACGTCAATGCCGTGACTCCAGCACTTTCCCGGCGGCCGCGCGGCGGGCAGCCGCGAGCGACCGTCCCATCCGCGCCAGCTTCTCCTCAAGCTCGCCGTTCTCGGCGGCAAGCCTGGCCGCATCCTGCTCAAGTTCGCCGACGCGCTTCTGGAGTTCACCCCGCTCGGTCTCCAGCGCGGCCTTCTCCGCCGCCAGCGACGCGTTAGCGGAAGAAAGAGCGGCCTTCTCCGCCGCCAGAGAGGCGTTTTCCGCCGCCAGCGACGCGTTCGCGGATTCGAGCGCGGCCTTGGCGGTCTCCAACTCAGCCTTGGCGGTCTCCAACTCGGCCTTGGCGGATACCAGCTCGGCCTTCTCGACCTCCAGCGCAGCCTTGTCGGCCGCCATCTCCTCTACGACAAGCTTCTGGATCTCAAGCGCATCCGATACACGGTCGTCATCGGCATTCGGGCGCGACCTCGGAGACATTCGCTCCACTGGCGGCCGTTCCGACCCCAGCATTGCCGCAAATAGATCCTCCTGTTCCGCCATTTTCATTTACCATCTGAAGAGGGTTGGGAAGGTTGTGAGGGTTGGGAAGGTTGTGAAGGTTGGGAGGGTTGGGAAGGTTGGGAGGGTGGCTCGTACGATATGCCATAGTATTCGAATATGCGGCGGAGTTCGCCGCTTGCGTCGATGCGCCTCATGCCCTTCTCGAATTCGTCGATCGTCCGCCTGGCGAGATCGGCGTCCACGCCGGACACGTACAGGAAAGTGCCGTCGTTGCCGATCGCCTCGGATCTGCGGAACTCCCTGATTAGCTGTATGGACGTAAATCCGTCCAGGAGCTCGCCCTGGTCGTTCTTCATCCCGGCCATCACGAATGCGTCCGCTTCGCCCTTCTCCACGAGTTCGGCCAGCTCGACCTTTGTGATGGACGACGGCAGGAAGCGCAGGCGCTTCTTGTCGTTTCCGATCCGGTCGCGCAGATCCCTGATGACCTTGTAGTCGAGGAACGCCTCGTTGGCGACTATCCTCAGCCCGTCGAGCGACGTCGGCCCCTTGTATCGCCATGGATTCGTGCGGAGCGTCATCAGCACGAGCGGACAATGCATCAGCGGGGTTGGCGCCATCTTCATGCCCTTCAACGATGGATGTTCGCCGAATCCCACCACCACCGCCTTGGGATCCTCGCGCAGTATCTTCGCGAACTCGTCCACGTTGCCATGGACGTTCCGGAAGGTGGCATTGGGGAATATGGCGCGCATCATGTCCAGCAGGACGCCATTCCTGTTCGATATCGGATTCTCTATGGAATACCCGGCCCAGTACCCGTAGCAGACGCACGGGGCGAGCTGGGAGGCGTCCTGTCGCTCGGAGGTCGCGGCCTTATGCGACTGCGCGGCCGCCGCGCGGGAGTCCTTGAGCACCTTGACCCCCTTCAGGGCCAGCATGGCGACGAACGCCACGACCAGTAGCGTGTTGATCTTCTTGATCATTTCGAACCTTCTTTCTTGCTCTGTCCGCCGTCCTTGCCGTTCTTCGACTCGTCCTTCTTGGTCTGCACGCGCACCTTCTCGCGCAAGGCCCACTGGTGGAAATGGTTGTCCTCCAGCCCGAGCGCGATCATCTTGTCGAGCACGGCGAGCGTATCCGGCGCATCGGGCGCGACCGCCGAGCGCATGCGGTAGTCGGAATACATCTCGCGGTACTTGCGCGCAAGCTCCTTGCGCGTGGCGGCGGCACGGGTGCGCCACTGCGCGAGGCGCGAATTGTCCACGCCCACCGCCTCGCCGAGCGCGCACAGGCGGATGAGCTCCAGCGAATCCGCCGTGTCCACGCGCTTGAGTATCGCCTCCACGAGCCGTTCGCGCTCATGCTTGATCATCGGGGCGAACGTCTCGTCCTCGGGGTCGAACGCGTCCACGAGGTTCGCCCAGGCATCCTGCAGGGCTGCGCCGAGCCCCGTCTCGTCCGAGCCGGCGAGGAACTTCTCGCGTATCGGCACGTAGCCGGCCAGGGCCCGCCAGCGCATCTGGGCGCTGTCGCGTTCACGGCGGACTATCTCGCCGGACATGAACACGTTGTCCTTCAGGCTTTCGAAGAAGGATCTCATGCGCTTTTCGGCATCCGAGAACCCGCCCGCGCCGACTTCCACCGCAGAGACGAAGAACTTCGGCAGGGCGACAGTCACGAAGTCCACGATCACCTGCGCATCATTGTAGAACTTGTCGGCATCGCATCGGGTGAACATGGCCTTGTCGGCGGTGGCGAGCGTATCCTTCAACGCGGGCCAGTCGCCCCTCTGCGCGGCGGCCTGTATCTCGTCCAGCGCCTTCAGGAACCGGATTATGTCCTTTATGGCCGCCTCGTTCTCGGCCGCCTTGGCGCCGCCCACATGCCCGGATATCTGCCGGCCGCGCTGGATGAGGTCGCGCGTGATGGGCGAGCGCTCGGCCTTGAGGATGAGCGGCAGGGAGCGGTAGAAGGAATTCTGGTAGACGAGGGCGTCCTCGTCCGTGTTGACCGCGTCGGCCCCGGCGAGCGTGCGATCGACCAGCACGGGGCCGATCTTCGAGGCGATCGCCGCGTCCACGATATTCTTCTCCTTCACCAGCGCGAGTGCGCCGAGGCCGATGAGCGCCGCCAGCAGCAGCATCGCCATCAGGCCCTGGCGCGTCCGGCGGGCAGGCCAGCCGAAGGGGTGGCCGCTCTTCACGGCGGCCGTAGCGTCCGCCGCGCGGAGCGCCATGCCCTGGAACGCCCCCACCGCGAAAAGCGTGGCGAACGGCACAGAGAGCCGCTGCGCATCGTTGGCGGCGACCACGTCCACGCCGTCGGCAGTCGGGAAGATCGAGCACAGCTCGGCGCCCGAGACGGCGGGGTTGATCGCGTACGCGCCATCCTTGGCCGAGGCCACCTGGTTCCTGCCCTGGATCAGCGGGTCGGCCGCGATCGCGCTGGAGCCCACGCGCCAGAGCAGCACGGTGCCCGTGGTCGCGCCTTCGCGCTCGATCCGGAACACCCACGGCCCGAGGGCGCACGCGATGCCTGCGGTGAGATGGAAATCGGTGCCCGTCTTGGGGCCAGACGATACGGGCATATCGTCCTTCGCCGAGGCGAGCGTCCAGCCGTCCTCGTCCCTGACGAGGGCGCCCAGCACCTCCGCGCCTGAAGGCACCGTCTCCACCAGCTGCGGCTTTTCGCCGGCGAGCAGCATCAGGGGCTTTGCGACCTCCGTGAGGTCGCGTTCCAGCACCGTGTCTCCGTCTGCGGAGAATATCCTGAGTTTTTCCATGGTCTGCGATGACCTTTCCTTTGCGGCTACTTCTTCGTGCCCCCCGCGTCCTCCGCCGGGATTTTGGTGGCGAGGATCTCCGCGGCTCGGCGGACGTCGACGCGCTCGCCCGTCAGCGTGGCGTGCGACATTATCCACTTCGCCTGGCGGCGCGCGCGCGTCCAGTCGCCCATCGCCACGGCCTTGTCCAGCACCACGAACCATTCATCCACGTCCTTGCGCCGCTTTTCAAGCAGGCGCTGGTAGAGCTTGAAGTCGTCCGAGACCAGGGCGATGCGTTCCTGTCTGATCGACGAAAGCAGGCGCAGCGCCTCGCGGTAGTGCTGCAGGGCGGGCAGAAGCGCCGTCCCCGGCTCCGTCTCGGCACGGGCGGCAAAGAGCCGCCACAGGGCCATCTCGCGTTCCACCTTCAGGTGCGTGGCGGCGTTGATCTCAGCCGTGAACCGGCCGGAATGCACCACGGGGCGGTCGATGGACTCTCGCAGCTCCGGGATGTCGAAATCCTCGAACAGGTGGCGGAAGAACCTGTGTATCTCGGCGGCCATCCTGGTGTCCTCGTCCTTCCATAGCGCCCACAGCACGTAGCGTACGTCGCCGGAATAGAACAGCATCGCCTCGCCGTCGTAGATGCCGACGTCGAAGAGCATCCGCGCCGCGACCACCCCGGGACGCACCGTCAGCAGCTCCGTGCCGTACACCTTCGTGGGCAGTTCGTCCGGCAGGCCGGAGAGATGCTCCGCGAGGATGTCCTCCTCCACATGGTGGAAGAGGATGGACGGGTTCATGTCGAGGGCGTGGTACGGGAATCCCGGATCCCTTTCCGCAAGCAGGAAGATGATCGGGATGTCCTGCCCCTTTTGGCGGAACACGGCAAGCTTGTTCACATTCGTGCTGTACGCCTCCCACCCGAGCGGCAGCCTTACGGTGAACATCGGCGTGGACACCGACTTCTGTACCGGCTCGCCCAGCCTTTCGCGCGCCTTGACCAGCGCACCCCAGGCGCAGTACCCGCCCATCAGGGCGCCGAAGAGCGCCACGAGCACGAGCGACCACAGCACCACGCGCATCGAATAGACGGATGGCACCAGAACGGGCTTGAAACTGTTCTTCTGCATGACTTTCACCTATTGAAGAATTGTATGACGAGCGGGGCGAACAGAACTATGAAAATCCCCGGAAGGATCAGCAGCAGCAGCGGGAACGACATGTTCACCACGGCCTTCTGCGCCTGGGCCTGGGCCCTGACGCGGGCGGCGTGGCGGATGAGCTGCGCCGCGCTCTGGAGGTTCTCCGCCACGGACGTACCCATCTCCAGCGACTGCGCGAGCGTGGAGAACACGGCGTTGGCCTCGTTCGTCCCCACCCGCTCGGCCACATTGTTGAGCGCCGCCACGAGCGATGTGCCGATGGTGGTCTCGGCCACCACGCGCGACAGCTCGTCGCGCACGGGTCCCTTGGGCGTCACCTCAATGACGGAACGTATCGCGGAGAGAAGGTCGCCGCCGGACTGCGCGACGAGCCGCATCACGTCCAGCGAGCCGGGGAGGTCGCGCGTGAACTGGCGCGTGCGCTCGGCCGCCGCCGACTTGAGGCCGTTCTCGGGATAGGCGTAGAGCAGCACCGCGAAGAACGCCGCGCCGACGAGCACCAGGCCGCCGGAAAGCTTCAGCATCAGGCCCAGCGGCACTATGACCGCGAGCGCCACGATCGGCAGGACGAACCTCGCGGCGAATATCTCGGCGGCGGTGGCGCCTTCCAGGAACCTGCCGCCGGACTGCACCACCAGCTTCTCGAGGCGCTCGAGCGTGCGGTTGAGCTCGGGATCCATCCCGCGCCGGTGCTCCACGAAGAGCGCGATCGGCGCCAGGATGGACCGCAGCGAGGAGCCGCCCGCCTTCCTGTCCCCGGAGGAGTCGGCGGAGGTGGAGCGCAGCAGCCCCCTGACGATGATGAACGCGAGCATCATCGCGGCTATGGCCGAACAGGCGATTGCTATGAGAATGTCGATCTTCATTGCGTCACACCTTTATGTCCACGATCTTCCGTATCCAGAGATATGCGAGGCCCTGCATCGTCAGCAGAACCGCGAGAGTGCACAATCCCGCGATCGTGGTGAACAGCGGCGACACGAGGTCGCGCTTCACGAGGCCCAGCAGCACGATCATCACCAGCGGCAGCAGGCTCATGACCAGGGCCTGCATGCGCCCTTCCGTGGTCATCGCCCTCAGCTCGTCCTCGAAGGCCATGTTGTCCCTCAGCAGGGTAGAGAGCATGCGGTAGCTCTCCGCCAGGTTGCCGCCGTGGGCGACGCCGATCTTGGAGGCTATCACCACCATCTGCACGTCCGCTATGGGCAGGCGGCTGCCGAAGTTGTCGAAGGCGCCGCCGATGGAGTAGCCGAGGCGCGTGTCGTAGAGTATCCGCGCGAACTCCTCCGCGACGAGCGGCGGGAAGTGGTCGATGTTCCTCAGGAGCGCCTGCGGCAGCGTCAGGCCGGCGGAGAGCGAGTTGGAGACCATGTCCAGCGCGTCCGGCAGTTCGGCGCGCACCTTCATGGCGCGGCGCGCGCGCATCCTTGCGGCGATGAACTCGGGCATCCGGCTGTCGCCCACGTGCGCGGCGCGCGCCATCACGTCGTCGCCGGACGCGACATCGTCCCGCGAGGCTTTCAGAAGCCCGTTCACCGCCACGCCCGCCAGTATGGACAGGATGGCTATCGCGACGAACGCGACTATCAGATCAACCGGCATGTTCCTACACCTCCGCCTTCCCCGGCTCCGCCGCGGCGAGACCGGCGAACACCGATTCATCCAGCGGAACGCCCCTGAGGGCGAAGTCCTCGAAGAATGTCGGCCTCGCCACAACCACGTGCCGCCCGAGCACCTTGCGCGTCACGGGGTCCACGCCCTCGCGCTTGAACTCGAAGAGCGTCCTCAGCTTCGCGTTGCCCTTGTCGTCCAGGCCGCACACCTCGGCGATCTCGATCGTCTTGCGCGAGCCGTCCGAGAGGCGGGCCGTCTGCACGATGATCGAGACCGCGCTCGCGATCTGCGCGCGGATGGCCGAAAGCGGCATGTCCATGCCCGCCATGAGGCAGAGCGTCTCGAGACGCGCCACCGTGTCCGAGGGCGTGTTGGCGTGCACGGTGGTGAGCGAGCCGTCGTGGCCGGTGTTCATGGCCTGCAGCATGTCCAGCGCCTCGCCGCCGCGGCATTCGCCGACCACGATGCGGTCCGGGCGCATTCTGAGGCAGTTCTTCACGAGAAGGCGGATCGACACCTCGCCCTTGCCCTCGGCGTTGGCTGGCCTCGCCTCCATGCGCACCACGTGGCTCTGCTGGAGCTTCAGCTCAAGCGAATCCTCCACGGTGATGATGCGCTCCGCCGGACCGATGCAGAGCGATATGGCGTTGAGAAGCGACGTCTTGCCCGAGCCAGTGCCGCCGGAGACGACGATGTTCTTGCGAAGCGCCACGCACGCATCTATGAACTTCATCATCTCCGGGCTCATCGAGCCGAAGGAGACGAGCTTGTCGAGCGTGAAGAGCGACTTGCCGAACTTGCGGATCGTGAGGCACGCGCCGTCGGGCGTGATCGGCGGGATCACGGCGTTCACGCGCGAACCGTCCTCGAGGCGCGCGTCCACGAGCGGGCTGGATTCGTCGATGCGGCGGCCCACCTTGTTCACGATGCGCTCTATGACACGGATGAGGTGGCCCGGGTCGCGGAAGTGGCGGTCGGTGAGGCCCACCTTGCCCTTGCGCTCCACGTAGATGTGCCGGTAGTCGATGACCATGATCTCGGTGATCGAATCGTCGGCGATGAGCGGCTCGAGCGGCCCGAGGCGGAGCATGTCCTCCATCGTCTCCTGCCGGAGCTCGTCGAGGACGCCCTCGCCCAGTCCCTCCAGCTCGGGGATGCCGCGCGAGATGATGTCGTCGAGCGAGGCGCCGATGCGCTTCTCCAGCTCCATCTCGTCGGCGGACGTTGAATCGCCCAGGTTGCGCGAGAGGCTTGCGAGCGCATGCGAGTAGAGGATGTCGGACGCCACCTCGCGGCGGCTCTTGCGGTTCTCGGAGATCTCGCATTCCACGTCGAACTCGAACCTGTCCACCTTTACGTGCGCCTTGCCCACGAGCGCCTCGGCGGCGGTCTGCCGGCCGTCGATCTCGAGCCGGCCGTCGGCGGCGGCATCGCCGATCCACCATACGCTCCCAAGCGGCGAGAACGACACCTGCTGCGGCGCGAGGCCGTATTCGGCGGACACGACCACGTCGCAGTTCGCCGCGGAGCCGAGGGTGAACACCTCGCCGGCCTTCCCCTCCTGCGGCGTCAGCGTGGCGATGCGCTTGCCGCCCTGCGTGAAAATCAGAGGTTTCATCGCTGCGCCTCCGTCTACGGCATCTCCACTTCCACCTTGCGCTCCTTAAGCTCCTTCAGCCGCGCGACGTCGGCATCAGAATCGCCCTCGACCGACCAGTTGACGGTCACCACGAGCAGCATGTCGTTCATCTCCATCGTGTTCTGGGTGTTGCCGAAGAGATACTCCCCTATCCATGGGATCTTGGAGAGCCACGGCGTGCCCTTCTTCTCCTCGCTCTCGCTGTTGTGCTTGTACCCGGAGATGGCGATCGACTCGCCGGGACGTATGAGGTACTTGGACTTCGTCTGGTAACGCGTGATGTGCTCGCCCGCGTTGTCGAGTGGCTCCTTGTTGTCGAGGTTGAAGTCGAGGTTGATCGTGTTGGCATCGATGATGAGCGGGGTGGCCTTGATGATGTAGCCGTATTCTATGGACACCATCTCGCCGTTCGACTGCGCGCCGGGGGTCGTCATCCTGTTGAACGTGCCGCCGCTCTGGAACTCGGCCTCGATGCCCGACTGCGTGGAGAGCGTCGTGGAGTAGAGCGACTTGGCCGCGCCGTTGCGCTTGAGCAGGTTGATCGTCGCCTGCACCCCCTCGACGCTCGCGTTCGCGCCCCCGCTCCAGTTGTGCGACCAGTTCTTGTCGCTCGTGAGGGTGTTCGAGATGTCGCGCGTGAACGTTCCCGTGTTGTTCTCGCTGTCGGTCGGGGTCTGGGACGTCGTGCCCGTGTTCTTCGTGTTGCCGCTCGAATCCGTCTCGGTGTTCTGCGTGGTTTCGTACCCCCTGGTGCCCGAGCGCTCGTTCTTGTAGGTCGTGGTGGTGTTCCCGCTGCGTCCGCCACCCGTCGTCTTCTGGTGCGTGTATCCGAACTTCCAGTCGGCGCCGGCCGTGATGGAGTCGGGGCCTTCAAACCCCAGATTGCGCGAGAGGTTGTCGTTGTAGGCCACGAACTCGATGTTGATGAGTATCTTCTGCTTGTAGATCTTCAGTCCGTCGACGTTCACCGTGATGCCGGGGAAGTCCTTCACGAACCCTCCCACGCGCTTCTGAAGCTGCTCGATGGACTGCGCGTCGTACATCCGGCCCGAGAGGCACACCTCGTGGCCCACCACGTTCACGCCGATGTTCGTGATGTTGGATCGCAGGAGGAAGTCCTTTACCAGCTCGCCTATCTGCGCGGTTGAATACGTCACCTGCGTGATGATCCGCGTGGCGTCGAGCTTCTTCACCGCATCGACGCGGCGGAGCGTATCCACGTTCGCCGTGGATCCGCCCACCACCACCTTGTCGCCGACGATCGAGATCGTGACCTCGGGATCCTCGGAGAACATCCCCCTGAGAACGTCCCAGTAGGCCGGCACCACCATCACGGGCCGCGAAGCGAACACGCCTCTCGCGTCCACGTACGACAGCACCGCCTCGCCGAGACGCGACCCCGTCAGCACAGCCTCGCCCGTCTCGCGCAGCGCGGCGCCGAACACGGCCGGGTTGGAACTTCTCACGGACGTCGCCTTCATCGCGTCCGTCGCCATGGTCTCGCTCTCGACGACCATCAAGCTCGGCAGCTTGCGCACCACCACGGCATCCGCGGCAAGCGCCGCCAGAATCGCCGCCAACAATGTCAATTTTCTCATCTCCGTTTTCCTTTCACTTTATCGCTTTGCCTTAAATCGCTCCGCTTTAAATCGCTCCGCTTTAAATCGCTCTGCTTTAAATCGCTCTGCTTTAAATCGCCGCTTCGCGGCTTTAAATCTTTAAAGGCCGAAGGCCGATTTAAAGGGCTTTGCCCGATTTAAAGGGCTTTGCCCGATTTAATTCATTGGAAGGACCTCACCGTCTCGCCGAACGAGCCGCCCGGAGCAACCGTCACGTTGGTACGGTCCTGCTCCGTCTTCGTGTCGCGCACGTTGCGCAGCAGATAGGTTATCTGGCCCATCGTGCGGGCCTGCACCATCATGATCGCGGCCTTCGTAGGCAGCGAGAGGGTCATGGTGCCGTAGCCGGAGGATTCGCTCTGCAGGTCGTATTCGCGGTCGGTCGCGATCACTGGCACGTTCTGCAGGATGACGCTCGAGACGATCCGCGAACCGGTCTCCTTCGCCGCCTGGCCTGTGACGAGGCCGAGTTTCTCCTCGGTGGCGGTGAGCACCACGTCGATGCGGCTGCCCGGCCTGATGAACCCGCATACGGAGCTGACGGAATCGACCGGCACCGTCACGGCGCGGTGGCCGTCGGCGATGAGGTCGGCGAACGGCTTCTTCTGCTCCGTCTCGATGTCGATCCAGAAGATGGGCGTCTTGGCCGCCACGAGGCGCTTGGTCTTGCGCTTGACTATCTTCTCGAGCACGTCGGAGAACGCCTTCTGGTATCCGGGGTCGTTCTTGGCCGGCAGGGCGATGTGCATGTTCGAGAGCGAGTCGAAGGGTATCTCGGCGGAGCCGAGCATCTCCTCCCCGATCTCGGAGCCTTCCTTGATCTCCATCGTCGCCACGAGGATCGACGCCTTGGGCGTCGGCGCCACGGACGTGCGGTTCTTGATGTACTTGTTCACGGCCACCACCGCGAACAGGCCCACCAGCACCGCAGCCACCACTGCGATCTTGGTATGGTTGTCAGTCTTCATCTGCTTTTCCTTTCGTTGGTATGAATGATTCGTCGTCTGTAAAGCGGTAGTTCACGTCGCAGCCGCCACCGTTGCTGCGCGGCACGACCTCGAAGTGGAACGACAGGTTCCTCTTCGCCCAGGACGCAGGCGGGGCGCCCGCGGCCCCGGACGCGGCGGCCGGGATCTTCACGCCCGGCGGCGACACGTAGCGGGTCTCCGCCCACCCGGCCTTCCTCGCCGCCGACTCGATCGCGCGCGTCGTTGCGTCCGCCGGCATGTCGGATGCGCACCTGACGATCAGCGCCGCGCCGCCGCCGCGCTCGATCAGCTCCGTCAGCATGGGACTGCCCGTGATCACGTCGCGCAGCACGGGCGGCATCAGCGCCTTCACCTTCGCCGCGCTCCGCCTCGCCAGTACATCGGGCGTCGTCTGCTCGCTGCAGTCCTGGACCATCTCCACCGGCATCGTGAAATCCTCCATGATGGAGTCGTTGCCGACGACCGCCCTCACCTCGCGGAGCACTATCGATCCCCCAGGCGTCCTGTATATCCGTTCCATGCCGGACAGGTTCTTGAGCGTGATCGCGTTCTCGTTGTCGAGCCGCTCCCAGCCCGCGCTCCTCGCCTTCTCGTCCGCCACGTCCACCGCCAGCGCGTACGGCATGCCGAGCCGCTCGGCATGGCGGCCGACCGCCAGCCCCGCGATGTTGACGTGAAGCTCCTTCGGCACGATCTGCGCGAGCGACCACACCTTGGGCGCCGGCGCGACCGGCACCTCCGCGGCGCTGAACGCGCCTTCGGCGCGGTACGCGCGCGTCACCGCCGTGCGGATCGTCCAGCGCGCCACCAGGACCACGCCTATGACGACCGCAAGCGAAAACGCCGTTCTATAGAGCTTCCTTCTCAATCGATGAGTCCTTTCGCCCACTTCTGCTTCGCGCACCAGCTCTTGAACTTCCTCACGTAGGTCACAGGCGCCACCGGGACGGCGTCCACCACAGGCATGTAGCAGTAGACGCGATGGCGCTTCTTCGCGTTGAGCTTGAGGCTCCACGCCGTCGCGGCGGCGCTCGACGCCTCCAGGTCCGGCGCGAACTGGCAGACGCCGATCCCCTTGTCCTCATGCTCGCTCAGCGTCAGCCACCCGTACGACCCGGCCGGCAGGATCGTGGGGATGTAGGCCGCCGTCGAGACCCACACCTCGTGGTCGTGGGGGACGACGTCGGTGAGGTATTTCACCGTCCCGAACGTCACGAAGTTCATGATGCCGCCGAGCAGCTTGCCCAGGATCTTCAGGAAGAGGCTTCCATCGTCGAACATCGAACCGTCCAGGAAATCCGCCACCCATGCGATCGCCACGGAGATGGGATTCTTTATAACCCCGCACCCGCCCTTCATGTAGACCTTCCCCGTTTCCGTGGCGACATGCGCCACCTTCACCAGGTAGCGCTTGCAGATGTTCTTCGCCTGCAAGCCGGGGGATTCGCCCTTGGCGTAGTAGTCCGCCATGTGCGCCTCCACGTCGGCGGCGAGGCGGTTGGCGATCTCCAGCTGCTGCTCGGTGCGGAGGATGCGCGTGAAGTCCGCGGCGAATATGGCGACGACCGCGACAAGCGGCGCCACGAAGGCGAACTCGAGCATCACGCTCGCCCGCGCGCTCGCAAGCCGCCTCTTCAGGCGTCCCAGCATCCTTGCTTCTTCATCCATCTCTTTCACACCTTCTCAATGGTACACTATCGCATCCACGACGGTACCTGCCACCTTCCCTGCCTTGCTCATTGCGTAGAACACCTGCGACACCGGCACCAGCTTCGCCGTCGCCCCGGCGCCGAAGCCTTCCGGCCTCTGGTTCGTAACGCCGTCCTTGGTCCCTTCCGAGTGCGGCACCACGTCGCCCGTGATGCATTGCGCCGCCGCAACCGCGAACATGGGCAGCGAATGCGAGCCTCGGTTCTTGTCGTCCGCGTTCCAGAACCCGTCGAGGGGAAGCGTCTGGATGTTCTTGCCCAGCTTGAACGCGATCCACATGGTGGGTCCGGGAAGCACCCCCTGCTCGTCGACCACGGTGACTTCCTTGCCGTCCTTCGTCTTCTTCTCCACCTTGATCCCCTCTTTGTCGCCGCGCTTGGAGACGTACGGCTTTATATTCCATCCTTCAGGGGTGCCGGCGATGTTGTATATCGTCTTCCACGGCTGGGTGGAGCCGTCGTAGATGTCGAGCTTCTGCGCCGTCCATGGCGAGTCGTCGCATTTGCCGGATTTTCCAAGCGGCAGCATGAAGGCGTCCTTCAGCGGCCAGGAAAGCCCCAGCGTGTATATCCCGAAATGCCAGGAGTCCGTCCCCCCCGAACTCGTGGACTCAAGCTTCGCGAGCGGATCCGCCTCGTTCTGCGCGGCGAGCTGCTGGGCGTTCCACAGCCCGAAGAGAGCCGAACCGTACACATACGCCTGCTGTATGTACTTGAGGAACTTGTCGCATATTCGGGCCGCCATCCAGCCCGCCGGGGCGCCGGAGAGGACGCCGAACAGGTGGAACACGACGGCGAGCCCCTTGAATATCGGCCCCACGACAGGGATGTTCGACGCCGCGTCGAACCCTATCGCGATACCCTCCAGCACCGCCGAGATCTTCCTGAGCTTGACCGATAGCGAAAGCGCCTCGTACATCTCGTCGTTGATGTTCTGCACCGCGTTCATCCCGCGCGCCTGCCACACGGCGTGGGCGAGCGCGGCCGAGTCCGCCGCGTTCTGCAGGCGCATCTTCGCCTTCGACAGCTGCGCCGTGTTCCACGTCATCGTGAGCATCCCCAGCACCACGAATATGACGAACGCCATCACGACGCCCACGCTGCCGCGCTCGGAGGAGACCCTCGCCAGCATCAGCGCCCCCGTTCCACGTTCTTCCTTCCCCGTCATTTCCACCCCCATTTGCCGCCAGAGAACTCCTGATGGTCGTTGTTGATTATCGCGTCCTTGTCCGAGCCGGGCGTGAGCGATCCGGGATTGTCGTCGGAGGGATCGCCGGCGGAATCCACCGCCTCGTCGATCGACTTGCCCTCGCGCTGCGCTTTTCCTGCGCTCTGGAGTCCCATGAGCAAGCCGTATTCCAGCTCCCTCTGGTATGCATCATCCAGCTTCGTGTGGTAGTCGTCCACCTTGCCGAGCATCTCCTGGGTCTTGTCGTAGACGTTGTACACCATCACGCTGTCGGGAAGGACTAACGAGCTCCCTTCCTTGAACATGTCCAGGCTCTGTTTCTCTATTATAAGTTTGAAGCACGTCTCGATGAAGTACGTGGGCACGCACTTCTCGCGGTCCCTCGTGAAAGCGTCGGCGGCGTTTCTGTAGGCCGACCACGAATTCCTCAGGGCCACCACGGCGTTGTCCACCTCGGCGAGCTTCGCCTTCAGCGCGTTTTTCATGGCCTCCCATTTCTCCCTCGTCTTCGCGGCGGCGGCATCGGGATCCGCCATCGTAGATTCGTCTTCCGGCGTTATCACGGGGTCTTCAGGGTTACCCTCGTATTCGCCTCCGCCGTTGACGATGTCTTCGACCTCCTTTATCTCCGATCTGACAAGGCTCAGTATCTTGGGGAAGGCGACTTCGGACTTCATCGCCAGAATCTGGATGGACTTGTCCATCTCCACCCACTTGTCGTAGCTGCGGCCCTGCTGCCATTTGACGATGTTAGCGACGTTGATGCTGTGCCTGGCGGCGAATTTGCCTATCGTGCTGCGCAGCAGGTCCTCTGAGCAGGCGTCCGGAAGCGCCTTCTTCAGCTGTTTCTTGTATCTGCCGTACAGCCTGCTGAACTCGTCATAGTCCGCGCCCATGCCGCCAAACCGGCCGAATGCCCATGCCGAGGCGGATGAACGGATGTTGTAGAGGTTGGACTTGTCGTCGGCATACGTGTACTTCGGGTTGGTTGCGTACCAGTACATCAGCCCGGCATTGCCGCTGGACATCTTGTACTTGAAGTGCTGGCCGTCCCAGAAGAAATAGTCGCGCGAATGGTAGCTCGACGCCTTGAAGTAGCCTTTAAGCTCTCTGGTGACCCTGTCCTGGGAACTATTGTCGGTGATTGCGGACCAGCACCTCTTGTAGTCTCCTTCCCTTGGATAGCTGTCCCGATCTTTGACGTTGAACGGCCAGAGATCCTTGAGCTGCGAGATGTACTTCCAGTGTTGCGCCGGGATCACGCGGTACGGGCCGTCCTTAAGCGTCAGCGTCTCGTCGCTTATCCTGTACTTCATGCCGAACAGCACGAACCTCATGTAGTTCCTCATGTCGTCGACGATATCCTGGTAGGCGGCCGTGGTGTTGTTGGTGTATTCGCCCGGATCGAAGGCCGTGGCGCCTTCCGAATAGAGGTTGTCGTTGGCGATGTTCGGCTGTGGGAACACCATGCTGTGGCCTGTCGCGACGGGCGGGGATCCGGTCGACTTGTCGGCGCGCGCCGAGACGATCGGGAAGAGCCAGCCCGATTCGTACGGCCAGTTCACCTCCACATGCACCATCGCGTGACCCTGGGCGTTCGCCGGCCAACCGTGGTAGTCCTTCACGAAGTAGCCGTCGCTCTTGGCCCCGGCGTCCACGACCTGCGGATAGGCGAGATGCCTGAATTCCCTGTGGGAGTTCTTCTCGGCGAAGATGAAGTAGCCGTTGAGGTCGTCCATGTCCTTGACCGTCACCACTTCCTTGCCGATCGTGGACTTGGCGCGCACGATCCGCACCGCCGCGCCGTATATCTGCCTGGCGCGCCGCGCCGCCGCGCTGTCGCCGTCGAAGAGGCCGTCCAGGTCTATCGCGTCCATGATCCTGTTGAACGCATCCATCAGAAGCGACGAGAGCGCGTTGGCTATCGGCTTGAGGACCGCATCCACTATCTTGTTCAGGATGCCCTTCACCAGATCGTCCACGAATTCCGCTATCGCCGACCCTCCGCCGCCGATGAACGACGGGTACTCTATGTTGTTCACCAGCCCCGAGATCCATGCCGGTATGCCCTCGGTGAGCGCCTTCACTCCGGCCGTGCAGAGCGTCTCGAAGATCTTGGTCGCCGCGGCCCTCGGGGAGTAGCCGTAGTAGCCGATGCCGCACGTCGACATCAGGAAGAGCGTCGCAATGTTCGCCCGGTCGTTGAACTTGCCCGCGCCCGCTACGATGGAATCGATGTCCGCGAGGGCCTTCTTGATCTCCTCCGGCATCCCGCTTCCGCTGATGATCCCCGTCTTGGTCTTCTTCGCAAGGTCGTTGGAGAAGGCAAGCCCGTCCGACCCGCGCACCATCACGATGCGCCCCACGGTCCAGGCGGCGTGGTTCGCCACCACCTGCGCGTCCCAGAGGCCGACGATCTCGATGAGCGCGCTGCACACGAGCGCCACGACAGGGGCGATCATGGCGAACTCGACGTATACGGAGGCCCGCGAGGAGGCCATCCGCCTCTTCGCCCGCGCCATCCGAGCGCCGTCGTTTCTCGTCAGCCATTTAAGCAAGATTGCCTCCTGGAAGTCCGGAAATCCGGAAGCCTAGAGACCTGGATAGAGACCTGTAAGACTAGAACCCCTGCACGAACACGGCGATGAGCGTGCCGATGGTGATCGCGAGCGCGTACGGCACCATGGGCGGATTGCGCAGGCCCTGCGGACGCCGCTGCATCCCGACCATGATGCGGAACGTGTTCGCGAGCGTCGTCAGCAGTATGCCGTGCCACGCCATGATCGCCACCGCGATCGCGCCGCCCGCGATGCACGTGTTGCACACGACCCGAAGCACCATCGGCCAGCCCACGATCGCGCCGACGGCCGCCATGAGCTTCATGTCGCCGCCGCCTACGACCCCGAGAAGGCAGAACGGGAGGAACAACCCTCCCGCTATCGCAAGGCCGAGCGCCGAATCCACAAGCCCATCCACCTCGCCCTCTATCGCGGCGGCCCCCAGACCGAGCACAATCGCGCCCAGCGTGAGCCAGTTCGGGATTCTCCTTTCCCTGATCTCGCCGTAGCAGGCGAAAGCGAGAATGAACGGCAGGGCTATCCAGACGATCGGCATCAGAAGATTGGGAGCTTGATCATCACCTCGCGAAAGGCGTAATCCACCCCCAGTCCCTTGAAGAACCAGCTTTCCGGATTGAACGCCGCGGCGGCGACCGCGAGAGTGATGGAGGTCACGAGCGCGTACTCGAGATACACGCTCGCCCGTTCGCTCGCGATGCGCCGCCTAAAGCGCCTAAGCATGATCGGTTCCGATCATTCCTTCTTCTCGCCGCCACCCGCGGCGTTCAGCGTCGTGGTCAGATTCACCTTGTCAACGCCCTGCTGGACGGATTCCGTCTGCTTCCCGGTCGAGGTGAAGAGCTTCTGCAGGTCGTCGCCGAAGATCATCGCCGCAGCCGCGACGACGATTGCCACGAGGCCGGCCAGAAGCGCGTACTCGATGAACGTTGCACCCTTGCGGGAACCGAACTTTCTCTGCTTGCTCATTGCTTTTTTCCTTTTTGTTATGCGGCCTTTCGGCCACGTGAAAGATGCCCTGGCCCCCGTCACTTCGGGGTTACGTCGGAGGTCTTGGTGGCCAGCGACGAGAAGAATTCGCTTATGGCGCTGCCGTACTTCATCACGCCCACCGCGCCCACGATTCCAACGAGCGCCGCAAGAAGCGCATACTCAAGAAACGACGTGCCTCGTTTGCCTTTTCTGTTCATTCAAGACCTCCCTTCCTTGAACCTTTGCTCTCCGACGCCGCCAATTATACAATATAACACCCTCGCTAGGCAATGGAGAAATTGATAAACTTTCTTGTCGGGGCGCATCTCCTATGAGAACAGATGTCAATAGGCAAAATCGCTTTGGCGATTTCCACATTTCCCGCCCGGGTTGCTTGATGCATGTCTTTCTCCTATGCGCAGTGTCGGCACTGTCGTCCGCCTGCATTCTATAATCC
>JAFXTB010000175.1 GCA_017525225.1 Kiritimatiellia bacterium | reverse complement strand
GGCAGGACCATCGCGGCATGGAGGGTGCGGCATACGTTCTCCACATGCGCGAGCGGCCAGCGGTTGCGTCCCTTCCACCTGCCGAAATGGAAGGCGACGGGCGAGTTCCGCAGATAGGAGATGGTCCGTGGCGTGATGGAGGTGTCGCCGCGACCGAACACCACGCACGGCCGCACGCAGGAGAAGCGTTCCGCCGGTAGGTTCGTCGCAAGCCACTTCTCCGAAAGGATCTTGTACTTTGGATATGGGTTACTCGCGGCCTCGTCGAACGCCAGCTCGTCCTCCCGCTCGCCGTGGAAGTCGTGCAGTCCATAGACATCGGCTGTGGAAAGGTACACGAAACGCCTCACCCCGTTCTCCATCGCCGCCGAGGCAAGCCGCACCACCGCCTCGTAGTTTGCCGTCCGGAACCATTCGTCCCTGCCGACCTCGCTCACACGCGCCGCGATATGCACCACATAGTCGATCCGGCCATGCCGCCCGGCTTCGCGGAAAATCGTCTGCGCGAACGTCGGATCAGTGATGTCGGTCTGCACGGTACCGACGCCGCATTCCGCAAGGCGTGGCGGTACCTTGCGATGCACGCCGCCGATGACGCGGAATCCTTTCTGCGCGAAATAGGCGGCGGCGTTGGACCCGATGTATCCACCGGCACCGGTTATGAGCACGGTGTCCATCAGGCGTCCTTCCCCCCTCCGCGCGAAGCATTGCCCGGCACCGCAGCGACATCGCGCAGAAGCGCCTCCCACCCATCGAGAACGGCCTTACGGGAATACCTCGCCTCCGCCCTCGCGCGTGCGGCCTCGCCAAGTCGCGCACGCAATCCCGGATCTGCCATGAGACGGCGGAGCCCCTCGGCGTAGGCGGCTACGGTGCCTTCCGTCACGATACCCGTGTCAGGCGTGACTATGTCGGCCACGCCCGGCAGATCCGCCTGCGCCACGGCCGGCAGGGAATATCCCGCCGCCTCCAGCAGCGCAAGCGGGAAACCCTCCAGACGCGAAGGGAACGCGATGATCGACGCACGCGCATACTCGCCGCGAAGATCATCCGTGAAGCCCACGAAATCCATCCTGCCCGACATCCCCAGCCTTTCCGCAAGCCGCCTGCAGGCGGCGGCATAGCGGGTGTCGGCCCTGCCCAACAGACGTACCCTCCATTCCGGGAAGTCGTTGGCCACGCGCGCGAACGCCCGGACAAGGAGCTTCTGGTTCTTCACCGCGTTCACGGCGGCGGCTGGATAGAGTATCACAGGCCCGGACGTCCCCGCACCCTCCATGCCTGGCATCGGTCCCTGCAGCTCGGTGTAGTTGCCGATAACGGCAACACGCGGATGCGGTGCCAGGCGCCGGAACTCATCCACATAGCTTTCGCAGAGCACCTGCACGGCGGCAGGCTTGTCGAACGCCCGGCGGATGCGCCGGTTGCGCAGCGGATGCCGCCACTTGAAGAACCCGCGCGGCGCAAGATGCAACTGCAGCACGACCGGCGCCCCGCAGCCGAAGTATCCGGCCGCGTCCAGGTCCACCACCTCGTTGGACCCGGTTGCGATGAACACGTCCCACCGCTCGGCGAGACGCGCCGCCAGTTCGTGCTTCTCGAACAGCGCCACATCGTGTCCGCGTTCTGCAAGCCCGGCGGCAAAGTTCCGCACGGCGCGGTCCGCCCCTCGCCCCGTGGAGAGATTGTCCTTGTATACCGCAATCCTCACGGCAGCAACCCCTTTAGAAGCCCCATGGACCTCGCACGGTCGGCCGCAAGCGCGCCTGCGGCGGACGACGGCAGCGCCACAGGCCGGGGAACGCCACCACGCCGGAACTCGTCAATGTCGCAGACGCCGCCCTCAATACCGTAGCGGGTGCAGAAATCCACAAGGCGCGATGCGTTGGACCGCGGATCGGCTAGATTGCCAAGCGCGATGAACGGCCGGCCAAACACGGCCGAGAACTGGAGGCCGTGGAAGGAATCCGTCACCACGCAGGATGCGCCGGAGATGGTGCGGACGAAATCAAGCGGGGCCGCCTCGATGTACGGCGCAATCTCGGGCGGCATGTCAAGGCACGGCAACGGACCGGCGCTCAGCAGGCAAACCGGCAGGGCGAGGCTCCGCGAGACGCGCGAAAGAGCGGACACATCGGCCGGCGACACGGGACGCACCCAGTACGCCGCGATATATCCGCCGGATGGCGAACCGGCCGGCGGCAGCGCAACGCGCCAGGCGTCGGCATCCAGCAGCAGGGTGGGGTCCAGCGCCACGGCGGGACGGTCGCCCAGCAGACGTTCGCACAGATCTGCGCCTGATTCCTCGCGCACGGTTATGGCGCGAAACCTCGCGAGCGCCTTGCGGCAGCGATCCTCCTCGGCTAGCGGCATCTCCGCCACGCCGAACGACGCCGCATAGGCGACGCGATCCTGCCCTTCGGGAAGCGTCGTGCAAAGATACGGGTTGAAGCCGAAGTCGTGGTTCAGCCCGGGATTCCACACCTGGTCGCTTCCCACCACCACCGTGGCGTACCGGGGAAGGCCGCGTAACTCCGCAGGATCGCGATAGAGACGGTCCGTCGGACGGATCTGTCCATCGATGAACTGGATGGTTCGGCGGCGCCGAACCTCGAACAGCTCCGGGTGGATGTAGCGGCGGGCCGCCTTGCGCCGGTTACGCCAGCGCTGGAACCAGGGAGTGTTGGGATTGGACAACTTGCCCAGAAGATGCGTGTCACGCGGATCCATGCGGTGGTTGACGACGTCGAGCCCGTCCGGACCGCACACGCCGCGAAGCGTGCGCGCAAGCGCGTATGCCTGAAGCACCGCGCCGTAGTTGGTGCACCGGAAGATTGTGTACAGGGCTGTCTTCATCGTCCTTGTACCGCACGGAAACGGGTCGCGGAGAATCCGCGACCCGTCCGTGAACCGATACCTGGTGGCTCGGTTATTTCATCATGGCCGCGGCGACCTTCTTGAACGCCTTGATGTCGGCCTCGATGTGCTCGAGGGTGTACGTCGGATGCGTCCAGAAGGAGATCGTGGAGTCGGCCAGCGAATGCGCAACCTTGCAGTTGAACTTCGTGTAGTCGATCTTGCGGTGCGCGGGATCGCCGAACGGATAGTGGCGCGAGCCGAAGCCTTTCTTCTTCGTGTACGCCTCCTCCTTGTACATCTCCGGCCACAGCACCGAGTAGGCGCAGGCGCCCTCGGCCTGGACCGCGGCGATGAACTCCTTCATCGTGCATTTCAGCTTGGAGGTGTCCACCACGAACGGGACGAGCCAGAAGCAGTTCTCGCGCTCCTTGGTGTCCACGGGGAGATACTTGATCAGCGGATGGCCCGCGAGACCCTTGATGAGGGCCTTGCCGAGCTTCTTGCGCTGCGGCAGGTTCCACTTGTCGAAGCGCTCGAGCTCGCCGAGACCGATCGCGCTCTGGATCTCCGTCATGCGGAAGTTGTAGCCCACGCGGCGGTGGATGTAGAGCTGCTTGCCCTCCATCTTGAGGAGGTTGAGCTTGGCGCGCACGTCATAGCCGTGGTCGCGCACCGAACGGCACTCCCAGGCGAGGTCGTCGTCGTTGCAGCAGACCATGCCGCCTTCGCCGCCCGTCGTGAAGTGCTTGGACTGGCAGAACGAGAAGCATCCGACATCGCCGATCGTGCCCGCCTTCTTGCCCTTGTACCTGCCGCCGAAGCACTGCGCGCAGTCCTCGATGACGTAGAGCTTGTACTTCTTCGCGATCTTCATGATCGGATCCATGTCCGCCACCATGCCGTAGAGGTGGACGACCACGATCGCCTTCGTGCGCTTCGTGATCGCGGCCTCGATCTTGGTGGGGTCGAGCAGGTGGTCCGTGCCCGTATCGACGAACACCGGCAGCGCACCCGCCTGCAGCGCGCAGAACGAGGACGCGATGAACGAGTAGGACGTGCAGATCACCTCGTCGCCCGAGCCGATGCCGAGCGCCGTCAGCGCCACGTGCAGCGCGGCCGTGCCGTTCGACACGGAGATCGCGTTCTTGACGCCGAGCCACTTGGCCCATGCCGCCTCGAACTGCATGCCCACGGGACCGGTCCAGTAGTTCACCTTGCCCGAATGCAGGATGTCGAGGACCTTCTTGTCCGTCTTGGGATTGAACTGGGGCCAGGCCGGGAAGCCCTTGCTCCATACCTTCTTGCCGCCGTCGATCGCGAGTTTCTCGACCTTGGGCGCTACTGCCTTCTTCGCAACTTTTGTTGCCATCATTTGCTCCTGTGCTTTGGTTGGTTAGTTTACACTATCTCCGCCTTGCCTCGGAGCTGAGAGGTTTTCCATCTTTCGGCCCCCGTGCTTCATGACGCAGAAGTTCTTGACGCGGGAAAGTATACCATATTCCCCTGCCGTTGGACAAGTGTTTTGCGAAGCTATTGGTCGGACATTATGAGGTCGGCCATTGAATCGCGCCAGCGGAGCACGGCGGCCGGGTCGTCCGTGAACTGATCCATCGACCGCATCACGTCGTTGGGCACCGCAAGAAGCTCGCGGGCGCACTTCGCCCAGGCATCGTCCTTCCTCGCGCGTGCACCTAGCCTGCGCTCTAACAAGCACGCATAGGCATAGTCTTCAAGCCCGTCGCGGAAGTTCTCGAGCCGCACGGTGGGCAGGGGCCTGCCGCCAGGGCCGACGCACGTCCAGCTACCATCGCCGTGGTAGCGGGTCCAGCTCCGAGGGTCCCAGTCCGTGAATGGCCCGGATGTGATGCAGCGCGGCGAGTTCCAGAGCGTGATCTGGTAGTAGAGGAATCCGTCGGGACGCATCCGCGTGGTCTCGGCGCCCATGAGGATGCGCCCTTCGATCGCGGGACACTCTATGAACATGTTGGCCTGCGGTGCATGGGGATGGCAGCAGATGTACCACCACACCTGGTGGCCTGCCGCCCGCGACCGCACAGCCTTCGCAGGGTCGAACCTAGGCGTGAGCGGCGTGAACCAGTCCATCGTGTCGAGCGGCGTACCTACGCCGAACTCATGGTCGTACGCGGTCGTGGAGATTGGCACGCCAGGCAGCTCCGTTTTCAGGATCTCCACACAGCGGCGGATGTTTCCGAACCAGTTCGTCGCTATTTCGTCGCACCCGTAGACGTAGGCGTGCTCGAGGATCCCGAGATCCTTCGCCTTAGCGTACGCCTCCTTGAGCCGCCGGAGCGTCGTGTCGCGCCATTTGGTCTCCTGGTCCGCGCCGCCGGTGAAGTAGTGCCAGTAGCCGAGGTTGAAGCGGTCGAGGCGGCCCTGCTCCTTGAGACGGCGGAGCACGTCCCAGTGGATGTCGCCGTGGTGGTAGAGGCTGTCCATCGTTATGTAGTAGTCCGCCAGGAAATCGCCCCATTCCAGCTCATGCGTCCGCCAGATGTTGCCTGGGTACGAGGGATCCTTCCTGAGCCTGGCGTTGAGCGCCTGCTCCTCCGGCGTGGCGAACTGCCCGCTCGGGCCGGGACTGAACGTGATGGCCATCGGAAGCGGTGATTTCCTCGGCACGGCGAAATCGTTCACACGCACGCGGAAAGGTACCTCGAAAGGCCGCATGCCGTCCGCCGAAACGGTGAGCGTGCCGGAATACATGCCGGACGGCTGGTCTTCCGGACAGTGCACGCGGATCCAGAAGCTCTGGACGTCGGTATCCGCCACGTCCACGCCGTCGAGGAAGTCCAGGATCGGATCCGGCCACCAGCCCGGGGATGCTTCCCTAGTGGTGCGCACCCAGCCGGGCGCGGCGTTCGTGGCCGTCCAGCAGCCTATGCGGTATGGCGCCTTGTTGACGACATGTACATAGCCTACGACATCGCATGCCACGTTCGACGCGGCGAAGACGGCCCCATCGGCGCGGCGGAAATCGGAAGTCCTCACACGCACTCCCTTGAGGTCGTAGTCACCTGGGGCGACCACCACCTGCACGCTCTCGCGCTCGTTGCGCGCCAGGCGCACGAACGCCTCCTTCGCCGGAGATGCGGGAATGTCCACGCCGCGCGGCAGCACCTTCACCATCGAGGAGGCGATGCCCACGCACATCTTCGAGGCATCCTGCCCGGCTCTGAGGCATGACTCGCGGAACGAACAGTACGCGCGCAGATGGGAACGCGCGGCGATGTACTCCCTCTTGGCGGCGACGGCCTCTGCGGACGCCCTGGTGAGCAGCGGGATGAGATCCCGGCCCATGAGCGGGCCTTCAGGAACCGGCGCTGCCTCGCCTTTCGCGAGGAGCGTGATGCGGTCGATGAACACGCGCACGTCGCTGGGTTTGGTGAGGAATAGATGCACGCGGCCGATGTTGGCGGGATCACATGTCTTTGGCCAGTCGCGCAAGGGGATGATCCACTGCATGTAGCCTCTAATTGGAAGTGGAGTCCTTGCACTGAGGCCGTTCTGGACGCGACCATCGGGCGCGCAGATGAAAGTGGAGAGCGTATCGCCGCCCTCCCCCACGCTCACCAGGCCGATCGCGAGCCGGTCGTAGCCGCGCCAGTCACGCACTGAAGTGTGAAGGTTGAAGCTGGGCCATTCGCTCAGCCCCTTGCGCCAGGGACCGCTCCCGAAGTAGAGCGCGTGCATCCCGGATGTGGCGAAGGCGTTCGTAACGCAGACGGTACGGTCCTTGGCGAATATGCGCGGCGCGGCCTTGCGCTCCGCCTCGTCCTCGAAGTCGAACAGCGTCACGGCGCCATACGCGCATGCGACGCACATCAGAAATACGGCGGTTGTCTGCAGCTTCATCGTGTCTCCATCATTATTTCCCGGGCGGCATTGTCGATGGCGGCGCCATCGGACCTTATGAGAGCCATTGCGCCATCAAGCCTCTCCACGGCCGCGGCCCGCGCCGCAGGGTCCGTGAGCCACGCTCCAAGCATGTCCGCAAGCGCCTCGGGCGTGAAATCCTCCTGCAGAAGCTCAGGCATCGGTCCGCCCTTCCCAGGGCCCTCGCCCGGACGCCTCTTCGGCGGGTCCTTGTCCCCGTAGGCACACCGTTCAGCGATGATGTTGGCAAGCCCGGCGAAGCGGACCCCCGTGACGAAGTACCGTACAAGGAACGCGAACGACGGGGACGTGGCGTAGACGAGGACCGTCGGCACGCGCACCATCGCGGCCTCCAGTGTTGCAGTGCCGCTGGCGACGGCCGCGGCGGCCGCGGCGCGCAGGACGCGCCGTGCCTGGCCGTCCACGACCGTGCAATGCGCGATGGGGTGGCGCGCAAGCGTGGCCTCTATCTGACGCCTCGCCCTCTGGCTGGCGGCCGGGATGACGAATTCCAGATCCGCGATGCGCGCGTTGAGCAGTCCCGCCGCCGCCGCCAGGCGCGGAAGTATGCGCTCTATCTCGCCGCGGCGCGACCCCGGCAGCAGGGCCACGATGCGCCGTCCCTCCGGCACAGCGAGTCCGTCGATCTGCTCCCGGCGCCCTTCCAGCGCCTGAGCCTCCTCGGCGCAGAGGTCCACCAGCGGATGGCCGATGAACTTCGCCTCTAACCCATTCCCTGCCACCCCTGTGAACATCGCCGGCTCGAACGGGAAGAAGCACAGCAGCTTCGTGAGCGAAGCGGCGATCTTCGGCACGCGGCCGCGGTTCCATGCCCACACCTGCGGACACACCAGATGCACCGCCGGCACGCCGAGTCTCTTCGCATACGCCGCCAGCTTGAGGTTCAGGCCGGGGTAGTCCACCGTCACCACGGCATCGGGCCTCCATTCGCGGATGGCGCGCTTCATGGTGCGTGCGACCTTCAGGAAGTAGAATATCTTGCGCAGCACCGGCACAAGCCCCATCACCGCCAGATCGACGGTCCTGAAGCCATAGTCGCCATAGCCACGGAACTCGACAGGCTCGGATTCGCCCCTCCGCGACAGCTCGCGGACGACAGCATCCTTGAGGCGTTCCGCGTAGTGGACGCCCGAGAGTTCCCCGGCCAGCAGAAGGATGCGCCTCGCCATTCCCCGTACCTACCGCATTTCAGCGAACACGCGGTCTGCGAAGTCCATGTAGCGCTGCCAGTCCTCCAGCACGAGGTTGTGCTTGCCCTCGCGAAGATGGTACGATATGCGGCCCTTCTGGCAGGCCTGGCCCGCCGCAGGGAAGCCATCCTCCGCCACGAGCCCCTTCAGTCCATACAGCTCCCACACGGGCGAGGCATGCACCGCGGAGAGGAACTCGCCCTGCGGTCCGGCCCACAGGTCCTTCGAGGCGGACGCGATCGCCACCGCACGCGGCGCCATCATCGCCACCATCTCGTGCTGGTCGAAGTCAAGCTCGGTCTCGCGGTCTGAGCAGGCGGCGTAGTCGAGGCAGAACCAGTGCGGAAACACCTTCGTTATGCGGCTTATCGGTTCGGACTTCGGCAGGATCACGTGGTTCAGCTTGGCGCCGCTGCATCCAGAGTCGTTCACGCAGGCCATGGCGAAGCGCTGGTCGGTCACACCGGCGAGCAGGGCCGTTTTGCCGCCGCGCGAGTGCCCCACCACGGCCACATGCCTGGCATCGACCTGCGGGATCGTCTCAAGCCAGTCCAGCACGCGGCTCGCGCCCCATGCCCAAGCGCTCAGCGCACCCCAGCTCTGCGAGGTACGCGCGCCGGCGCGGCACCATGCGCGGAACACGCCCGTGGTCATGCAACCCACGCGGTCGTCCCTCGCCACGTCGCCGTTCCAGAACGATACCGCCGCGTATCCACGCGCCACGATCTCCTCCACCGGCCAGAATTCGCTCTTGACCTTCCGTTCGGGGTCGATGTTCTCGTCAGGATTGCGGTTGCAGATCAGGATGAACGCGCCGACCGGTGCCGACGCCTTCGGTATGAACGCCGTGGCGGAGAACGAGAACGGTCCCTCCGGACCCGTGCAGGAGATTGTCACGCGCTTTCGAAGGGCGCGCCCATCCACCATGATGCGGTCCTCGCCGAGCGGCGTGAAGGCAAGGTCCGCCGGGCGCTCCACCGGACGTATGCCGTACTCGCGGGTCTGGAAGAGCTTCAGCAGCTCGGGGCGGCGGATCCGCTCCCACTGCTCCCTGGTGGCGATGCGCGTGCCGTCTGCCGCCTTGAGGACGTCCGGCAGGACGCCGCATATCGGCGGCACCTCGCCGGCGACGGCCGCCAGCGCCAGCATGGATGGAACGATGGATATTGCAATCAGCTTCTTCATTCTGGCCTCACCTGTCTGATGAAAGTTCGTCGATCTGCTTTGTCGTGCCGAACACGATCAGCTTGTCCTCCGCGAGGATGCGGTCGTTGGGGCTGGGGATCACTATTGCACGCGGATTCCTTGGGTTCTCGTCGCGCCGGCGTATGCATAGCACAGTCACACCCGTCTTCTTGCGCAGGTCGACCTGGGCAAGCGTCTTGTCCCGGCATGACTCCGGCACGTTTATCTCGGCGAGGGACAGTCCCTCGGAAAGCTCCAGCAGATCGAACGTGCCATGGTTCGTGATGTGGTGCGCGAGCCTGTGGGCGCTTTCACGGTCGGGGTACACGATCTTGTCGGCGCCGAGCTTCGTGAGTATCTTGCCGTGCATCTCGCTCGTGGCCTTGGCGATCACGTTCTTCACGCCGATCTCCTTGCAGTTGGCCGTGGCCAGCATCGAAGCCTCGATGTTGGACCCAATGGCCACCACGGCGATGTCGCACTCCTTGAAGCCGGCCTCCTCCAGCGCCCGCATGTTCGTGGCGTCGCCCTGCACGGCATACGTCACGATGCTCGA
Organism: Kiritimatiellia bacterium; assembly: GCA_017525225.1. GTDB lineage: Bacteria > Verrucomicrobiota > Kiritimatiellia > RFP12 > UBA1067 > RGIG6720. The sequence goes on along the minus strand of JAFXTB010000175.1, from coordinate 21,018 downwards.
GGCGTTCTGCACAAGCGCGCCGTTGCGTTCGAAAAGCAGTACCTCCACGCCCGCGTCGGCCAGCATCTCCGCCAGCGACTGCCCGAAGCGGCCGCATCCTATGATCCCTATCCTTTTCATTCCGGTCTCCTATCGCGTTTCTGTCCCAGAGTCGGGCGCCTGAACTGAAGCACTATGTTGTAGAGCCGTTCCGCGAGATCCGGGTCGGCCTCGAACATGTTCTTCGGTTCGGAAAACGTCTTGTTGTCCATCGCCGCGCGGACGGCGATGAAGCGTCCCGGCGACGGGTACTTGGTCGACTTGAACATCTTGTCGCGGTCGAACAGCCCCACGTTCACGAGATCCTGGAATATCTCGCGCACGTTACCGGGGTCCACGTGGTACTGCATGCTCCGTATGTCGCCCCATTCTGCAGACGAGAAGTTCTTGGCGAAGCTGTCCGACACCAGACGAGACGTGCCGGACTTCACTTCCACGAACCCAGCCCCCGTGATCCGCACCGACACGCGCCGTATCGGCTCGCGGCTCGCGTTGTAGTAGTGGATCTCCAGCCAGTTGAGCGCATCCTCCGTGACAGTCACGTACGGATCGTCCCAAAACAGACCGCACCCCGCGCACAGCGCGAGCGCCGCCACCAGAATCTTCTTCATGCAACCTCTCCTTCTAGACTCCGCATGGCGAACATTATAGCATATTTTCACCGTACCGGCCGTGTATTCTTTAGAGCCGGATGCCAATGCTCAAGTTGGACGAAGTTCACTCCCGTCTTGCGGTTGAACAGGTGAAACTGAAATCCGATCGCGTCGAGGCGGATGCCCTTGTCGCAAATGCGCTTGCAAAGATCAAAATAGAGATGTCCGCTCTTGTTCGAATCCGGAGCCTCGCCAACCTCGATGCATTCACAAATACCGTACAACTTGGCTGACATAGCAAGCGACAAAAGCGCCGCCGTACCGATCATCAATGATTTCATATCGCACATTTCACTCGTCCCTTCTCTCTGTTCTCCTGACGGTGTGTAATATATCAAAACCCACCCCCAAATCAACCACTTTCGTTCCCCTTACTATGGTATTTACTATGGGGTCCCCATAGTGTTCTAGGGCGACTAAATTACATTTTTCAATTTAGTCGCCCAAAGATGTACCGGGATATGGTATAATACGCGCCATCAAAGGAGACGCCATCATGAAGAAATTCTTTGGACGAGAATCCTATCTCGACAAACTAAGCGCCTTGTGGCGGAAAAGCACCAGCTCGTTTGTCATCGTGGCTGGACGCAGGCGGATTGGCAAGTCCACACTTGTCGAAGAATTCGCCAACCGATCAAAATGCGACTTCATCGAACTGGTCGGTCTCGCACCGGATGAGCAGATGGACAACCAAAAGCAGATCGACAACTTCTGCGAACGTCTGGCCAAGCGTACCGGCACACCGCGCCAGAAGGCGGATTGCTGGGCCAAGGCTTTCGACGCATTGGACGACGCACTGAAAGGCAGAAGGCGAACCGTTGTGTTCTTGGACGAGATATCCTGGATGGGCAAATACGACAGCTCTTTCGCCGCACTTCTGAAGACGGCATGGGATACGCAGTTTTCCAAACACGATCGGCTTATCTTCATCGTTGCCGGCAGTGTCTCGGCCTGGATAAACCAGAACATCCAGAATTCGAAGGGATTTGTCGGACGCCTCTCGCTCGATTTCACCCTTCCGGAACTTCCGCCAGACCAATGCCTCGGTTTCTGGGGCCGCAAGGCCGACCGCACATCCACTGGCGACATCCTCGACATGCTCGCCGTCACCGGCGGAGTGCCAAAGTATCTCGATGAAATCGACCCTTCTCTCTCACCAGACGAGAACATCCGCCGCCTCTGCTACGATCCAGACGGATATCTTTTCAAGGACTTTGACCGCATCTTCGACGACATCTTCGGTGGTTCTGTCCAAGCCAAAAAACGCATACTCACCATTCTCGCCGAAAAACCCGCCAGCGTCTCGGAACTCGCGGCCGAATTCGGCAGCAATCCCAACGGACACCTTTCAGAAAACCTTTCCGAGCTTGAGGAAGCAGGCTTCATCGCCGGCTCAAAGGGCACAAACCCGATCACCGGCAAGCGCATCCGCGAGGTCCGATACCGTCTGCGGGACAACTACACACGGTTCTACCTGCGCTACATCCTGCCAAAGAAAGAAACAATCGCGAACGGCTTCTACAAATATGTCCCGCTGGACCGCCTGCCGGGATGGGATACCATCATGGGGCTGCAATTCGAGAATCTCGTACTGAACAACATCGCGTCGCTTGCTCCCCTTATCGGGTTGATCGGAAAGAACGTCGAATCGGCCGCGCCCTATTTCAAAAGCGGACGCAAGACGGGGCGCGGCGTCCAGATTGACTATCTCGTGCAGTTGCCAAAATGCACCTACGTGATCGAAATCAAGCGGAAGCACCATATCACTGCCGCAATCGAAGACGAAATGCAGGAAAAGCTGAACCGACTGAAACTGCCACGCAATCGTTCCGTAAAACTCGTATTGATCTATGCCGGTGAACTCGATCCAGCCGTCGAGGAGAATGGATTCTTCGATTATCTCGTTCCGGCAGACCGTCTGCTCGGCCGCTCGCCGGCGGAATCAAAATGACACAACACTCACAACCTTCCCAACCGGCAATCGGAACAATCTGGCAAGGCCGCCTCGCAGCAGGTGCGCTGTATGTGGATGAGTCCCTGGATGAGCAATCCGTTCCCGGAGTAGAACGCAGGATTGTGGTCGCGGCCGAGAAGATGGAAGGCCGCAAGCCGTACAGGGGCTGAGACATCTTCGGGGAATATCCATTCCGGCACGTCGCCGAGCGCCTCCACCGCCAGGGCGTACGGGACAACGGCGTTCGCCATGATCGCGCCGGCTCTGCCGGGGCCAAGCATGCGTGTCTCACGCAGTATGGCCACAGCCTGGCGCTGGCCCTTTACGCCCGCGAGATCGCAGGCAAGGAGCCTTCCGCAAAGCGATGGCCCCTGGCAGAACAGTGCCGCTGCAGTGGCAAGGCGGCGGGCTGGAGCGTTGGCAGGCCGTACGTTTGCCCGTCGCCAAGGCGTCTCGCCGACTACCTTCATGCCGGCGATGCAGTTGTAGCATGTGAGCGCGGCTTGCGGATCGTCCGGCAGATCACGCCAAGAAAGCGCCCTTGCCACATCACGGAAGGGAAACGCGTTGTACTTGTAGCCGAGCGCCGCGAACGTCTCCTCGTAGAAGGTCTGTTCACGCGAGATCTGCATGAAGCGGGCGGCCATGCGATGCGATTTTTCCAGGATGCGCAGCCGCCCCGCTGTCCGCAGCACGGCCTCGACGGCATCGGGATTGCCTGCGAAGCGGGCCTCGCAGGGACGCGGGGCGGCGGGCCTGTGCGCATACGGATACGCCCCCAGGTCGATCGCCAGCGGCGAGAATCCAGGCTGGGTGCGCATGGTGTCTCCAAGACAGATTCCGATGCACCCGGGCGGCAGTCCGTCGGGTCCGGCGGGCTGTTCGCCGCCATGCCATGTGACATGCGCCACCACCTTCGAATAGGCAGGATCGCGCGCATGGCGATGAACGAACCAGTCGCCGGGCCGGAGGTGCACTTCCACATCGCCGCACAGACGGGTTCCATCCACATCCACGGTCGCATGCAGGAAGTCCGGCCCGGCCTCCAGGTTCCACATGCCGGGGTCGAGCACCTTCACCCCGGCGCCATCCACCGTCCGCAGACTCTGCGGACGCAGGGTGCCATCGTACCATATCGCCTGCAGATGCCTCTCTGTGATGGCGTCTGCCTGCCACATCCAATCTCTGTCTTTGTTTTCCATGGGATATCCTCCGCGTGCCTTTGCGCGTACAGGATATACCATGCGAGCTCAATTTGTAAAGGTGGAAAATTGTAAAAAGTTTGTAAAGTCTCGGGCGTGCCGGACGACCTCAAGCCTGGAGTTTGCAATTGCGCTACCAGAAGGATTTTGCTATTCTATGGCCATGAATTCCCCGATCTATAAAAGACTCCTAGCCCTCCCCTTGATCATCATGGTGGCGTTCGCGTCACTGGCGGACGTCGTACCGCCGCCGCACAGACCTGGCAGACATCCGTCTCCCATCAATCCGCCGCCGGTGGCCCCGCCCGTCCTGCGCCTGGATCTGCGCGCCGATGAAAAGCCGATGACCATCGGCTCCTACAGCGTGGATGCACAGGTGAACGGTCTTTTCGCCACCGTGCGCACGCTCATCGTCTTCGGCAACCCCAACGGCCGCGTGCTGGAAGGCGAGCTCGAATTCCCATTGCCGGACGGCGCAAGCGTATGCGGATACGCGCTCGACGTGGACGGCCGTCTGCGCGACGGCGTGGTGGTACCGAAGGACGAGGCCCGCATCGCGTTCGAGGCGGAGGTCAAGGCAGGCGTGGATCCTGGGCTCGTGGAGCATGTCAAGGGGAACATCTGGAAGACGCGCATCTATCCCATCCCCGCGCGCGGGGCAAGGACCGTACGCATCGAATATGTGACGCCTCTCGCGTTCGCCTCCAATGGAGACGCGGCATTGCGGCTTTCCATGCCGCGTGAGCGCCTCGGCGAGCGCAGCATCTCGATCACCGTACCGATCCAAGGCGATCTGCCGCGCCCGCAACTGGGCGGCCTTGGCGACACGCGCTTCGCCGCCGCGGAGGCGGTGTGGCGCACTTCCGCCATCGACCGCGATGTACAGCCCGTGGAGGATGTCATCGTGGCGCTTCCGCGCCTTCCCTCCACATTCGCCACCGTGGAGACGCATGGCGGAGAATGCTGGTTCGCCGCCTCCGTGATGGCTCCGCCGCCCGCCCCCGAGAAGCCAGTCACGACGGCGCCCGCGTTCCGCATCCTCTGGGATGCCTCAGGCAGCCGCCGTCCGGCGGATATAGACAAGGCCCTCAAGGCCGTGGAGCTGCTGCCACGCGAGACATACTACTCCCTCGTGGTCTTCCGCGACATGCCGGAGGAAGAACGCTACTTCTCCTCGCGCGCCGAACTAATGGGCGCGATCACCAACATACAGTATGATGGCGGCACGGACTTCGCGGCGCTCGCCGCCACGAACCGTATGCTTACCTCGTCCAAGGACGTGACGACGCTGCTTTTCACCGACGGAATGGACACCCTTTCATCAGATGCCACCAACATCTCCTTCAAGGCGCTCGCGCTGGTCTCGGGTGATGAACGCGACATGGAAGGCCTGCGCCTCGCCTGTGGAGGGCGCGTGCTGGATCTTTCCACCGCGTCGCCCGAGACGATTGCCCACGAGATACTGCATCCGGCGCGGTTCCTCGCGGGAATCGACGGCGATGGCATCGACCTCGTGCAAGGAATAGGGCAACCCGCCATCGGCAGGGTAGTGGCGCTGGGCAGGCTCGCGCGAGACAACGCCGAGATACGCTTCAACTTCGGAAACGGTGTCTTGTCCGACCCGATCGCGCTTTCCAGAGCGAACGCCAGACCTGCGCGGACCGTGGCCTGCGCGCGCGCGGCGCACCGCATCGCGCAGCTATCGCCCCGTGCCGACGACCATGCCGATGAACTGCTCGCCATCGGCCGCGAGTACGGTCTCGCAAGTCCCAAGACTTCTCTTATCGTGCTGGACACCATCGCACAGTACCTTAAGTACGGCATCGAGCCGCCTCAAAGCGCGAAAGAGCTCCATGACCAGTGGATGAAGAGGCAGCCCGATCCCGCTAGCGTCAAAGACAGAGAGGCGCGGGACGCAAAGTCCTGGATGACCGCACTCCGGCGTGACTGGGAGGAACGCGTGGCATGGCACAGGAACCCCATGCCGAAAAAGCGTACACCGAAGAGCGGACTGTTCTCCGACGGAGCTGTAAGAGCGGAGGCGAGCGTCGACCGGGAGATGGGCGCATCAGCCGCCGCAAGGCCTCACGCAGCCATGCGCATGGCAAGGAGGGCGGTCAACGCTTCGGCGGCAATGGCGATGGAAGATGCGGCTCCTGCGGCAGCGTCGGCAGAGCCTGTCGCACGCGCGGTTGCGGCGTCAGACGCAGGCGCGGCGGATGCGCCTGTCGACGCCCTGGTGAAGCTTTCCGCCTGGGATCCAAAGACGCCATACCTCCAGTCGCTCAAGGATTGCGCCGCGGCGCACAGTGGCACCAACTCGCCCTTGGAAATGCTCTACCGCCGCTACATAGAGCTTCGCACGAAGAGCGCCTCGTCCCCGGCGTTCTTCCTGGACTGCGCCGGCTTCTTCTTCAAGCGCGGTGACAGGGCGATCGCAGTGCGCATCCTATCCAACCTCGCCGAGATGAAAATCGAGGATCCCGCCCTGCTACGCACCTTCGCCTGGCGGCTCAGGGAGGCGGGAGAGTACGACCGGGCGATCCCCGTGCTACGCAAGGTCGCGAAGCTCCGTCCGGAAGAGCCGCACTCATTCCGGGATCTCGCGCTGCTTCTCTCCGAACGCGCCAGGGACCTCGTCTGCGCGGACGATGCCGAAGAGGCGATGAACCTGCTGAAGAAGACGGCCTTCACTCCCTGGAAGCGGCAGAACGCGCGCGCGGTCGCGGTGTTCGCTGTGGAGGAGCTGAACGCCCTGGCGGAATGGTGCGCGAAGCGGGAGTGGCCCGAAGGCAGGCAACCGAGCGTGCCGGAATGGGACGAGGCGTTCAAGCATCTGCTGGATGTGGACCTGCGCATAATCCTCTCGTGGGATGCCGACAATACCGACATCGACATCCACGTGCTGGAGCCAAGCGGCGAAGAGGCCTTCTACGGGAATCGCCGCACGGCATCCGGCGGATTCGTATCGCAGGACATCACCACCGGCTATGGTCCGGAGGAATATCTGCAGTTCAAGGGACAGAAGGGAACCTACAAGGTGCTGACGCACTACTACGGCTCGAGCCAGCAGAGGCTCACCGGCCCTGCCACCGCCACCGCTACCGTGTACACCGACTGGGGTCGTCCCTCCGAAAAGCGCCAGATACTCTCTCTCAGGCTCGACAAGCCGAAGCAGAAGGTGACCGTTGGCGAGATAGAGTTCGGCAAGTAGGATCGTTCACAGGTCGCCAGGCCGGAGCGTAGGCTGAACATCGGCGGCGAACGCGGCGTCGCCGGTGAGGTTGCGCCTGAAGAACGCCAGAGCCGCGATCATGGCGGCATTGTCGCCGCAGTACTTCGGCTTCGCAAGGAGGATTGGCACTCCGGCGGCCGCAGCCGTCTCCGCGAGCTTCGCCCTCAACCTGCCGTTGAGGGATACGCCTCCGCCCACTATCAGCGCCCGGTAGCTGCGTCGCTTCAGCGCATTGGCCGTACGGTCTGCGAGTACGCCGGCTATCGCCTCCTGGTACGATGCCGCGAGCCGCGGCATGTCGGCATCGGGGATCGTACGGTCCGGTCCGGCGCCATACGTCGCGTTGACATGGTGCAGCAGGGCCGTCTTGAGTCCGGAGAAGGACGTGCACAGGTTGGCGTCCAGGCCGGCGAGCGCGCTGACGCCCGACCTCGGACGTCCCTTCGGGAACGGGATGAACGCATCCGGCCCCTGCGGCACGAGCGCCGGCGGATCGTACCATTTCTTCGCTATGCGGTCGATCGCAGGTCCTCCCGGATAGCCGAGCCCCAGCAACTTCGCCGCCTTGTCGAACGCCTCGCCTGCGGCATCATCGAGCGTCTGCCCCACTACATCGTACATTCCGTAGGAAGGCATGTCGATCCAGGTGGTGTGTCCGCCGCTCACGGCAAGTCCGAGCGCGGGCATAATCGATCCAGGGTCTGGAACGTCCGGCGTTTCGCCGCTGTCGTACAGGAACGGCGTATGCAGGTGAGCCTCGATGTGGTTGATGCAGAAAAGCGGCCTGTCCAGTGCAAGGGCCAGCCCCTTGGCTGCGCCAAGGCCCACGAGAAGCGAGCTTGCGAGTCCGGGACCATATGTCACGGCCACGGCGTCCACGGTCTCGAGCCCTCCGCCGGTCCGTTCTCTGAACTCCCGCACCGCCTCGCATATCACACCCGATATTTTCTCCACGTGCGCACGGCTTGCGATCTCAGGAACGACGCCTCCATACGGCTGATGCAGCTTTATCTGCGTGTACACTGCGTTCGCCAGCACCTCGCGGCCGTCGCGCACAATGGCGGCGGCCGTCTCGTCGCAGCTTGTCTCTATTCCAAGGATCGTCATGCCGTCACCAGAACTTCCACCAGGCCTTCTTCACCGGGGTAACGCCGCCGGAATCCTGGTACAGCTCCTTCACGCGCGCGGTGCCGGCGACATCTGGATCCAGCATCTGCTCGTGCTCCTGGAACTCGAACGCCTCCGGTAGGCTCCAGAACACCGTACGGATGAACGCATCCTGCGTGGCGCGGTGCAGCGTGATCACCTCGCCTGAAGGCAGCACCGACACCTTCGGCTCGGTCACGCGGATGATCGCGCCAAGGTCGGCGGTTGTCCAGCGCCGATCCGACGATCCCGTGTCGCGTACCTTGAGGAAAAGGTGTTCCGACTGCCCGCGCCCCCAGTGAACAAGCTCGAACTGCCGCTTGAGCCCTGGACGGTTCTTGAACATCTGCAGCGCGCCACCGCAATTGAGACCCGGCACCACCAGGAACGATTTCATCGCGCTTTCGTAGCGCATACCGGCATGCACCAGAACGGCACGCGCCAGATAGCGCGTCTCCTCCGTCATCTGGAAATGGTCGCCGAGGCATGCCTCCAGATTCTGCCCTTCGCCGGAGTGGAGCGTGAAGGCCTTCACGAACGGGTGCGTGGAGAGCTTCTCGTAGCGCTTGTTGTCGCTTGCACGGTACAGCTCGATGATGAGCCTGTCGTCGGAGCCGCGGCTACCCACGTCTATTATGTCGGCAGAGGCGTTCGCCACGTTCACCATGCAGCGCATGCGCTCGCCCGTCACGTATTCGGCATGCTTCATCCGAAGCCTTACGGTTATCTCGCTGGGCATTGCAGCGCCGACCGCAGCGGTCCATGCCATCAGCAGCAGCGTCGCTATGTTGCGTAGGTCCATCGCATCCTCCTTTTCATCCGTTCCTCAAGCTCCGCGTCCGACACCCCGTCATCCACGCACCTCCAGTCCGTCATACGCGAGCCGCACGCCGTCCGGCAGCGTCGCCTCGAACTCAGCGTGCCTGGCATCGTGACAGAGATGCACGAAGAACGTGCGGCGAGGACGAATTCTCTCCACGTAGCCAAGCGCAGCCTCCCTGTTGAGATGCGTGGGATGGAAGCGCTCGCGGAGGCAATCCAGCACAAGCACGTCCACATCACCCATCAGCGCCAGGGTGGAATCGGGTATGAACGAGCAGTCCGATATGTAGGCGAAGCGCGCTCCGCCGCTTTCGATCAGGTAGCCGTTCGTGCGCGGGCCGTGCTCCACCGGCAGTGGGGTTAGCGTGACGTCACCGATCTTGAACGGGCCTTCCACCGGCGTGAAATCTATCATCGGACGGAAAAGTCCCTGCTCGTTGGCATGCTCGGTGATGTATGGGAACACATGGCGGAGATCTTCAATGGTCTCCTGCGCGGCGAAGCATGGCATGGATGCGCCGATGATGCGGCCGTCCGGACCGGGGGAGCCGTTCAGCGTGTTGAACCGCCGCACGTCGTCGAAGCCGGCGATGTGGTCCATGTGGCAGTGGGTCACCACGACGGCATCCACCTTCACGATGCCCAGCTCCAGCGCGGCAAGCCGCATCTCGGGCGGCGTGTCGATGAGGAATGCAGTATCCTGCGTGCGCACATAGGCGCCGGTGCGGCGGCGGCGGTCGCGCGGATCGGAGGATGTGCACGTGGGGCATGTGCATCCGATCTGGGGCACGCCTACCGACGTGCCCGTTCCAAGGAACTGGAGACTCAGGGACATTTGCCTTTATTATACCACAAATCCGCGCATCAGGTGCGAATGAACCGATGGCTGGCCACGGAGCCTTCGACCGCCAGCAGTCCGCGTTCGGACAGAAGCCGCCTCACCTGGCGCGCGACGGCGTCGGAGGGGTCCAGGACGGACGCCCTTCCCGCGGCCACCTTCTCAATGAGCGGCCGCAGGTGCGGAAAGTGCGTGCAGCCAAGCACAAGGATGTCCGCGCCTGCCGCCAGCAGAGGTTCAATGCGGCGACGTACCGCAGCCTCGGCGCGCGCGCCCGTGGTCTCGCCGCGCTCCACAAGCGCCACGAAATCGTCGGCCACGCACATGAGCACCGTGGTGTTCCTCGCGAACCGCGCGCATGTCTCGCGGTAGAGCCGTCCCTGGAACGTGCCTTCCGTCGCAAGAACACCCACCACCCCGGTGCGGGACTTGAGCGCCGCCGGCTTGACCGCCGGCTCCATGCCGACGAACGGCACTTCCGGCCATTCGGACCGGAGCGTGTCGATCGCGGCCGCCGTGGCGGTGTTACACGCCACCACGACAAGCTTGCAGCCATATTCCAGCAACCTCCGCACATGACCACGCGCGAGCGCCGTTATCTCGGCTGGAGGTCTGCCGCCGTACGGACAGTTGGCGGAGTCGGCGATGTACACCGTCGATTCACACGGCAGCAGGCGGATGCATGCGTCGCGCACGCAGAGTCCGCCGACACCGCTGTCGAAGAACCCGATAGGACGGTTCATGCGCCCGCCTACTCGAGCCGCCACTTGACACCCACGAGCGTAGCAGGCCGCCCCTTCTCGTGATGGGCGTAGAACACCGTCAGAAGCGAACCATCGTCGTTCTCGACCGTCGAAGGATAGCCGCAGTCCGCGTTGTCGGTACGATAGAGGCACACCTCGTGCGCCACGTCGAAAGTCTCGCCACCGTCGGTCGACACGGCAGCATATATACCGATGCGTCCCGGTGTACGGCTCCCGTACGAGCAGAGTATGCGTCCGTCCCGCAGATGCATGAAATGCGGCGGGAATCCGTCTATGTCCGACACCGTCAGCGGCGACCACGTGCGCCCGCCGTCGACGGACCTGCTCTTGTACATGAAGCGCGGATACACCTTCTGGTTCGAGCAGACACCGTCCGGCCCGACCTCGTACCGGATGTACGCATGCAAAGTGCCGTCGCGGGACTCGAAAAGCGAAGGTTCCTCGAACGACCAGTGGTGCTTCATACGCCCGAGCGGGATTTCGCCTATGACCTCGAAGGAACGTCCACCGTTTCTCGACTCCACCACCTTGAACGCCTTTGGCGGCGCGCCGGGGTCGTCCTTCAGCATGCCGGCGGAGAGGGACGACTGCACGCCCACGACAACTATACGTCCGTCGCTCAGGACGACACCGCCATGCGGCGTCTGCACGGGAACGCGCACGGGATCTAGCCAGGTCTTCCCGCCGTCGACCGACCGTCTCGCCCAAGAACCGAGGCTCTTGCGCTTGACATCGTCCGGAATCGCCTTGGCGATCTCGGCGTACTCCGGGTGTTTCTTCACGTAGCTCTGGTATTCGTAGAACGCGAGCGAGGTGAACCAGAAGAGGACGAAGCTGCCGTCGGACAGTTCGACAAGGCCGGCGTCGCGGTCGTCGAGCGGTCCGTCGCATATCGTCTGCTGGACGGACCACGTCTCGCCGGCATCGGAGGAGCGAGAAAGCTGCACCTTCCCGTACGGGCACACATGCCCTTCGCGGTCGCCGGAGAAGACGGCGAGGAGTTCGCCCTTCTTCGTGCGGCTGACCGTGGGCCAGCCGATGTAGCGGCTCCGGTCCTTGAGGAGCGGCCGCGTCCATTCGATCTTAGGCACTGGCGTCGCCGACATCCTGAGATACCTGAAGAACGCGCCCTGCGGATCGTGTCCCTCCGCGAGCGTCTGCAGATGGAGATATGAAATTCCGAACGGGGAGAAGCCTTCCTTCCTGAGGGGGAGAGTCGTGGAGCGGCCATCGGCGGTGAATACGACGGTCCCCTGATCCAGGTCCCACGCGAAGCGTGCGACGGTCCACCTGCCTTTTCCGCCGAGAGCCTCCGCATCGAGCTTCATGGAGAATGGCGAGCGCGATTCGACCGCCCAGTCGCACGGGTTTATCCAGTGGTCGCAGAGCGACACCCTCACGCCCGCGCCATCGATGCGGCATTCGAAGGACACCTCGCCCCTCTTCGCCGCCGGGAAGTTCCACGCGATCCCCTGGTGGTCGTCCACGAGCCGTTCATCGCGTATGCGGCATATCTGCAGGCATTCGCGCCGCGTCCCACGCGAGGTGTCCGGCTCGCGCACCATGGCGGCCCCCGGGATGCGGTTGAATGAGCAGTGCCCCGACCATCCCCGGTAGCCGCCCATGAGCGACTTGAGGTATAGGTGGTTCGAGATGTTTGCCGTGCCCAATCGAAAATCCTCGACGCGCCCCTTCTCATATAGCCACCTTACATCGAACATGGCGATCCTGCGTGAGGCGGCGCTCTGTCCATAGAGGATGACGATCTTGCCGCCGGGGAGCTCGCACGCCGCAGCCTGGTGGACGCTCTTGTCGACACCGTGCCCTCCTCCCGTCATCTTCCAGAGCTCGTTCTCGGATTCGCGATAGTCTTCGCGGTTGCGGATGGCGTTCAGGGCGATCTCGCGGAAGCCCGTCCAGGTCCTGCCATCGTCATCGCTGATCGCGGCATGGAGCGCGTCGCGGTTGGTAAACACAGTCTCCCACCGGCCCGTGACCTCGGTCGTCCCGAGTTCCGGATATTCCGAGGCGGGCCTGCGCGGCAGTATCTGGGTGTTGTTCCAGAAGAACACGATGCGTCCATCCTTGAGCTTGAGGAGAAGCGGCATCGTGTTGTAGTTCCAGAACGCCGGTGCGCGGAAAGGCTCGCCCCACGTCTCGCATCCGTCTTTGGAAAGGTATATCCAATGGTGGTCCGTGGACGTGCGTACGATCATCATCACGGTGCCGTCGTTCAGCTCCACGAGATCCGGCTCCTCGCAGCCCACCTCCCAGCGCGGAGAAAGATCGGGGTGTTTCATTTCGCCCGCGCTGACCGTGTTGGTGAGGTGGATCGGCTTGCTCCATGTGGCGCCGTCGTCATCGGAATAGACGAGCGAAGGCATCGACCCGAGCCGCCCCTTGAGGGGGGTCGCGTACGCGAACACCCAGCGGTGGCGGCTGGGCAGCGCACGGAGGCGTCCATAGCGCGTCACGCCGGGTACCGGACGGCGCAGCCTCTTCACATTTCCGTTCGCATCGATTGTGATGTTCCAGCACATGCCAGTCTTCGTGAGCGCGCTGCCGCCTGACACGTTGAAGCGATAATCGGCCCACGGACACTGCACGAGCGGACCATCCTCGGTTGTGTGCCGCCGGAGTGTCCAGTTGAGCCCCAGGTCGCGGGAACCGAGGATCACCCCCATCTTCCTCGCGCCGAACTTGCATCCTCCATACGCCCGTATCTCGCCATCCGGCGTGACGGTGAGCCCTCCGGGACCGTCGCCCGGCGGCACAGCCACCACCTTCGGCTCGTAGATCGAATCGTAGGCGGGCTGGAGATATCCAAGCTTCGGCCACTCCACGGCACCTGATGCCAGCGTCAGCGAACAGGCGCAGCCCAGAAACAACAATCTGCCATTCATGCGTTAGGTTCTCCCTTATCTGTATCTGGCGCCAAGATAGCGCGCAAAGAAGTCTGCGTAGGCGTCGAGACTCGCAAGCGATCCCCATTCGCGGTCGCTATGCGGCTCGCCACCGTCCGCCGCGAATATCACGATCGGAATATCCAGCTGCGCGTAGTACGAGGCATCCGTCGCGGCGCTCATCTTCCCCTCGCGCATACCGCCCGGGATTCCGTCATCCATGGCTTTCAGGAGCGAGGCAATCTCCGGATCGCCCGGCTTGTTTTCCACTGGCCGCCGCCCCGGTCTCGCCTTGACCTCGAGCCCCGTCGTCTCCTTCAGTGTCTTCACCGCCCGTTCGTATTCGGCCATGGTGGTGTAGCGGCACGAGAAATGCATGGAGGCCGTATCGGATACGACATTTCCGATCTTGCTCGCCTCGAGAATGGTGGGGGAAAGGACCGTACGCCAGTGTTCGTTCGGATCGGCGCCGGGATCCCATGCGGCCTCGAACCGGAGGTATGCGGCGAAAAGCTTGGGGATCGGGTTGTCGAGCGCCCACGGGCGCGAGGAGTGCCCGCCCTTGCCGTGCGCGATGAGATCTATATGGGCGTGCCCCTTCTCCGCCGTGAAGAGCTGCCCGGGCTCCTCGCCCGCGCTGTCCCCCACCAGAACGAGGCGTTTCGGCAGATAGCCGCGGTCGATCATCATCTGGGGCGTACCGGTGCTCTTGCCGCCGCCACCCTCCTCGTCGGTCGCGAGAAAGAGCCCCACGCTCGCGTCCTTTCCGGCGAGCGCCGCCATGGCGGCGCAGATCGCCGTCACGTTGCCCTTCGTGTCGCACGCGCCGCGGGCGAACACCTTGCCACCTTCGTACCGAGGCACGTACATCCATTTCGGCGCCTTGACGACATCGAGGTGCGAAACGAAAAGATAGTCGTGCCGCCTTCCTGGAGTTGTGGAGGCGTAGAGCCCCAGGCGCCCCACCTCGTTCGTCTCAACCGTGCAGCAGAGTCCGTGGCCTGCGAGCCAGTCGCGCGTGAAATCCACCGCCCGCGCGAGCTCTTCTGCGTTTCCGGTCTCGCTTGGGAGCCGCAGAAGTCCGTCCAGAAACACCCTGTCGACCTTGACCGCTCCGCACCATGCCGGCAGCGCTACCAAGACCGCCGCAAGCAATCCCGCACTCGTGATCTTCCTCATTCTCATCACCTGAAGCTCAACGCGATTCCGGCTTCGGAAACGCTGTCGAAGGCGATACCGTTCGATGCAAGCACGCGTATCAGGATCGAATCGTATGCAACGGCAAGGGTACCAGGCGCAGTCGCGATCACCGGCCCCATCGCGGAGGCAAGCGTCTGCTCAGGCGCCGAAGACACGCGAGCCTGCACCGCCTGCTCGTGGTTCGTCACGTTCGTCCAGAAATCCGACGGCCACGCCACGTCGTCCGCCACCGCCACAACTCCAGCGGCAACAATGCATGCAGCAAGAATTCTCTTCATGGTAGTCACTCCTTACGCGTTTAGATTTCGCTATCTTGCCTCGCAGGGCGCATAGAGGCGGAAACCGTAGGCATGGGCGGAATTGTTCGGACTGTAGCCGCCGCGCTTGGCCGTGCGGCAGTGCCGCACGTTGTAGGCATATATGCCGGCGCGAAACGACCGCGAACCGCTCGTCTGCGACGGGCCTATCGGTTCGACCGTTCCTGCGGCCGAATATCCCGCCACCGTCGTGAGATCCGCCACATACCAGTCGCGGCAGAGTTCATACACGTTGCCGTGGATGTCGTAGATGTTCCAGGCGTTGGGCGTGAACCAGCCGACCGGGCCAGTCTCGGTGGAACCGTAGGCATTGACCGCGTTCTGCTTGATCCATCCAAGCCGCTTGGCGTTGGCATCGTCCCCCGACTCGGCCACCGCGAGATTCGCCGTCCCGTCGTTGAGCGCGCCCGAGGTCCCCGCGCGCGCGGCATACTCCCACTGCGCCTCCGTGGGCAGGTCGAAGTCCACCCCCGTGAAAGTGCGGAGCTTACCGAGGAAGGAGGTGGAAAGCACGTTCGTGCCGGTCTCAGGCCAGTTTATTCCATTACCCACCGAACCGCGCAGATAGTCGTAGGACACGGTCTCCATCGGACGCAATGCCGCGTTTGTCGCGGTATTGACGGTATAGCTGCCAGAAAAGGTTGCCGCCTTGCTGGAATCGATCTGCGCGAACTGTCCCTGGGTGACGGGATAGACGGAGATGTAGTAGTCGTTCGTGAGCTTCACGAGATGCGTAATCTCGTTGTCAATTTCGGGGTTAGAGGGGTTGTTGGGATTTGGCCGCCCCGTCTCGTTGCTTGGCGAACCCATGCGCCAGAGGATGTTGGCAGCTGGAATGCGGCGCATGACGATCTTGTAGATCCTGTTCGTGTCGCTAGAGCCGAGGCCCAGCCCGCCGGAGATGTCGTCCGCGCTCTCGTAGTAGCGTACATGGCGCTGCCCTCGCAGATCCACCACCATGAAGTCCGGCGGCGCATCCACAGGCCAAGCCTTCAGTTTCACTGAAAGGGAATTCGCGGTGAATGTCTCGCCAGGGAAGTCCTGCACGGCCTTCCAGTAGAACACACCCGCGCTTCCCTTCACAAGCCGGTTGACATCCCCTACGAGAGAGACGACGTTCGTGGCGGGAACCGCCTCGCCATCCCGCAGGAACTGCGCCGTGACAACGGCAGGCTCCGAGAGGGAATACTGGACCTTCACAAGGCGCGCCTGCTGGTAGAACGATACAGATACGCCCGACACGACCGGATCCGCGAACGCTGCGGCGGCAAGTGCCATGCACATTAGGAACGATGCTTTTTTCATGGATGCTGTCTCCTTGTCGATTCTGACCGGTTCATTCCTCCGGCGGCAGGCACCACAGCCGGACGCCGCTGAGCCTACTGCTACTCGAATAGGATTGCATTCCCCGGGTCGCCAGCCTATCGTTCTGGAGGTAGTTCTCGAATTCGCCACCACGCACCACCATGGTAATGCGATCCGTTGTCTCGTATCCCGGAGGATCCACATCCGGCGCGGTCACGAGGTCGAAGGGATTATCCTTGTCGTATGTGTCTAGACATATCTCGCCGACATTCCCGATGACATCGTAGAGACCCCATCCGTTCTCCTCCTTCAAGCCCACGGGATGCGATTGGAACACACCATCTACGGCGCTATTGAACGTCACCCACCCGAAACGGTCGGTATTTGCGCAATAGGAGTTGCTGACGTTCCCCATTGAAAGTCCCTTTGGCAGCTGCGTCTCGGATCCAGCGCGGGCGGCGAACTCCCATTGAGCCTCCGTTGGAAAGTCGAAGAGGAGACCCGTGCGCTTGCGCAGGACGTCGAACGCGGTGTTTGAGGCGACCTTATGGTCATCCTGCGGCCACCTGTACCCGTTGTTCCGCCAGCCCCGGAACACCTGTTCGCCGCTGAAGGTTTCAGCCGGACGGAACCTGCTATCGGCATATCCAGAATACGTCGATACCAGACTGGGCATGATGCTTGCCATCTGCCACTGTGTAAGCTCGAACACACCTATGTAGAAGTTGTTCGAGAACGATACATAGTGCCTCGCCTCGTCACCCCAGTCGGTTCTTGGGTTGCGTCCGGCTTCGGAGGATGGCGAACCCATGAGGAACGTCGCCCCCGCGGCGGGGATGAATCGCATCAGGAGATTGTCCCCGCGATACCTCGCGTCACCTATACCGCCCGGGAGCGCCTTCTCCGAGGTGTAGTAGAACCTGTTGGAGAATACGTTCAGCATCACCACCATGTACGGCGGTGGCTCCGATAGCGTCCATGTCGTGATCCGCACCGAAAGGTCGCCCGCAGCGGCCTCGAACCCGCCATCCTCCGCGCGCGGCTGCCAGGCGAAGGAACATGCACTGTTGGTGACATACTTGTTGACGTCGCCCGCCATTGCCCAGCTCTTCTCCATGCCGATCGGCACGCCATTCGTGAGGAACTCGGCGGTGACTATGGCCGGAGCCGCGAGACTGTATGAAACCGTCACGCGACGGGTCGTAGGATCGGTTGAAAGAGAAACGCCCTGGGCCTCGGTCGCGCCACAGGCGACGAATGAAAGAAATCCGGCCGACAGAATGACTGCAATCTTTTTCATTACTCATCCCCCTTTCCCGCATATGCCACGGCAGGCGCACAGATGCGGAATCCGAGATTTGCCGCAGAACCGCTCGTTGAGGTCCGTCTGGCGCTCCGGAGATTCTGCTCATAATGCATGTAGCCACCTCCACGGGTGACGCGACCGGAGCCGGTATCAGGCCCCTTGGGATCTGTCGCCTCCGCTGGATATTCGCCATACCAGTCCAGGCAGAACTCGCCCACATTACCATGCATATCGTGAAGATACCAGGCATTGGGCAGCTTGAGCCCGACCTCGTGGACGTAGCCATCCGAGTTAATCTCGGTCCAGGCAAGACGCTCAAGCGAGACGTTGTACTGCGTGTTGGTTATAATGCTGCCGTCATTGAACGCCTGCGTAGTGCCTGCGCGGCAGGCATATTCCCACTGCGCCTCCGTGGGGAGGTCGAAGCGGGCCCCTGTGCAGTCGCGAAGGATTCCGAAGAAACTGGAGCCAGAGACTTCGCCGTTGTCGCCGGGCCAGACGCTCCCACGCAGGCCGCTGTACGACACATTGGAAACCGGGGCCTTGCAGCCCGCTACCAGATTGGTCGCAGTGGTGGGGTTTGATGAATGGGTGACATTGGTGTACTGCGCCTGGGTCGTCTCGTAGATGGACATGTAGTAGTCCGATGTGAGGGTCACGGGATGTGGAATCTCTTCTGGGTAGTTAACGGGACTACCCCCGAATGCCCTATTCTCGTACACGGCAGAACCCATGATGAACGTATCCATCGCGGCTGGTATCTTGCGCAAGAGAAGATGCGTTGTCTTGTAGCGGTCGTCCGAGATGCCGCCAGGGACGGCGTTGGATATCGCATAGTAGCGCACCGCGCCAGTCGCGAGATCGGCCGTCATCCAGTCGGGGGGCTGCGTCACATCGCGAACCGTAACTACGGCGCGGAAGTTCCCTGCTGAGATCTTCATCCCCGGCCACTCCGCGCGAGGCTTCCAGGTTATCGTCCGGGAACCGGTCGCGACAAGCCTGTTGACGTCGCCGCGGACGGTCGTGAAGTTCTCCGCCCCGATGGACGCCCACACTCCGGCGGAGACATTCGTCTGGAAGTCCACCGTCACCACCCCCGGCGCATTGGAAAGCGTATATGTCACCTTGATGGTACGACGAGGTTGTGCAAGGACTACGTCTGAAACGACAGGATACGCCGAAGCAGACATTACGCCGAAGAACGCGAGAGGTACAACTATGAATTTCATGTCTCACCCCTGATTATTGGAGTTTCCACGGATTGCGGGAATCCGTATCCAGCGTGCGAACTGTACATCTGCGGTATTCTCCTTTCTCGTATGCCCTACTGGCAAGGCACCACAAGTATACCAAAAACCCCCATCATCGTGTTAAGAAAATTGGGGATTCTGGTCTATTCCCTGGGGATGCCATTTCCAAGACCGACCTTGTTGAGCCTGTAGTTCATCATCCGGGGCGAAACCCCGAGTTCCCTCCCGGCGGCCGAACGGTTGCCGTTGTGCCGCTTGAGCGCGCTTTCAAGCAGACGCCTCTCCACGGCGGCAAGTTGCTCGTCAAGCGTCAGGTGAGCGTCGGGATGGAAGGGATCCTCGGCGAACTCGGGCGTCTGGACGGACGGAGGAAGATTGTAGCTGTGGATGCAATCGTCCGTCGCTGTGAGCACGGCACGCTCGATGCAGTTCTCAAGCTCGCGCACGTTCCCCGGCCAGGCGTATGCCTGCAGCATGTTCATGGCCGGCGAGGATATCCGCGCTACGTTCTTTCCATAGCGCATGTTCAGCCTTTCAAGGAAATGCTGCGCAAGCTGCACTATGTCGTCCTTCCTCTGCGCCAGATCGGGAACCATGATCGGGAACACCGATATCCGATAGTAGAGATCCTCGCGGAAGAGCTTCTTCGCCATCAACTCCTCGAGGTTCCTGCTCGTCGCCGCGATGAAGCGCACGTCGCTCTTCAGCTCCTCGTTGGAACCTACGCGGGAGAACGTGCGCTCCTGCAGGAACCGCAGCAGCTTAACCTGCACCGGCACCGTGAGATCGCCTATCTCATCCAGGAAGAGCGTGCCGCCGTCCGCCGCCTCCGCCCGCCCTATGCGGCGTTCGCGCGCATCGGTGAACGCACCCTTCTCGTGTCCGAAAAGCTCCGACTCCACAAGCGTCTCCGGCAACGCCGCGCAGTTCAGCACCACGAACGGCTTGTCCTTCCGCGCCGACATGCTCTGTATGGCGCGCGCCACCAGCTCCTTGCCGGTGCCGCTCGCACCGCGTATCAGCACCGTCGCCTCGCTCGGCGCGACCTGGCGGATCTGCTCGTAGACGGCGAGCATGCTGCGGCTGTTGCCGATGAGCGAACCGGGGTTGCTGGATATCACCATGTCGCGCAGCTTGCGGTTCTCGGCCAGCAGTGCCTCGTGCTCGGCGTGCTCCTCGCGACAGATGGCCGCCGCCTCGGCCGTCATGTTGCCGATGATCTGCAGCAGCGCCACGTCCCTGCCCAGCGACGAGGTGTCGCCGCGCATCTCCCTGTCCACGGAAAGCGTTCCTATGACCTGCCCGAGGTGTATCAGCGGCACGCACACGAACGACAGCGGTTCGCTCACCCCACGCGAGCGAGTGCGGTTCAGGAAGCGGCGATCCTTGCGCACATCGAGGACGATCTCCGCCTTGCCCGTCTTTGCGACAAGACCCGTGATCCCCTCCCCGATCCGATATCGGCCAAGCGCACGCTCCTCGGCATTCAGCTGCTTGGTGGAAGCCTCTATGCAAAGCTCGTCCCCCTCCAGCAGGGTGAAGGTTCCCCGCAGCATGCCCATGCGACGTTCAAGTATCTCAAGTACCTGTTCAAGCAGATGGCGCACGTTGCGTTCGCGCACGACTACCGTGGTGATCTCCTGCAGTACGGCTATCTCGGATGAAATCTTATTTTTCACAGCGCGTAAAGTTTACCATTTTCTGAAAACCTTGGCAATCGGCAAATCTTCCCATTTTACTCACCCCCCGCAACATCGGCAGATTCCCCCATTTTGCTCATCCCTGCAACATCGGCAAATTTCCCCATTTTGCTCACCCCCGCAACATCGGCAAATTTCCCCATTTTGCTCACCCCCGCAACATCGGCAAATTTCCCCTATTATATATTTTCACCCAGAGAATTCATATCCCTCCCCTCGAGAATCATTGTGAAATCTAATCCACCGAGAACCCACAAAGAATTATTCCGCATATAATTCTCATTGACCGCCTCCCTCCCTTTTGCTACAATCCCCTCGCCATGGGAAACAGGGGAAAGTCATCAGCATCCGTCGCTAGGCCGGTCCAGGCCGGCGGCCAAATCC
>JAFXTB010000174.1 GCA_017525225.1 Kiritimatiellia bacterium | reverse complement strand
GATAACATGGTATTGTTCACAAATGGCAATTGCCACAATTGTTCACAAATGACAAATGGCAATTTGTATTGGTGGCATTGATGGCATTTGTGAACAATTGAGATTTGTGAACAATACGAAGTTATAGGCAAGTCGTTAGTCGTTAGTGGCTAGTGGCTAGTGGTCAGTCGCTAGTGGTTAGTGGCTAGTGGTTAGTGGCTAGTGAGAATGTTGCCAATGTGGAAATGTAGCCAATGACCAATGCCAATACCAATTGAGGCAAACCCGGTAGGGACGCGCGTCCGCGGCCATCGCGCCGGCGTGACCCTACCACACGGGTTACTATTATTTACAACCCTCACAACCCTCACAACCCTCACAACCCTCACAACCTTCACAACCCTCACAACCTTCACAACATTCGCCGGCCCCCGTCCCGTAGCGAGGAGAGGGGAAATGTGGTATAATGTGCGCTGTCGGGGATATCCGACAGCGTAGAAAGTCAAATGAAACCGGAAGGAGCAAGATGAAGAAGTTGTTTATGGCCGTGGCCGCGCTGGCGGCGCTCGGCGCCGAGGCGAAGGTAACGATGGGCACGCCGTTTGCCGACGGCATGGTGCTGCAGCGCGGAAGGAACGTGCCGGTGTGGGGCTGGGCGAATCCCGGTGCGGCGGTCACGGTGACGTTCGCCGGGCAGAAGCTCAAGACCTCGGCCGACAAGGACGGCAGGTGGCGCGTGGATCTCGCGCCGATGGATGCGTGCAAGGCGGGCCGCACGCTCGTGGTAAGCGCCTGGAATAGCTCCAACGCGCGCTGGACGAACATGTGGGGCGTATTCGCCACCCAGCCGAAGGACGACATCGTGGAGCTTTCGGACGTGCTGGTGGGCGAGGTGTGGTACTGCTGCGGGCAGTCCAACACCGAGCTTCCGCTGGTCGGGGGCAGTCCCCGCTTCCGCGACCGGCAGGGCGCGATGGTCGCTCAGATGACCCGCAGGCCGTATGTGCGCTTCGCGTACTGCTCGAACTACAAGATGGCGGCGGCGCCCAGGCAGAGGGCCGCCTACAAGGTGGAATGGAAGAAGTTCACGCCCGAGTCGCTTGCGGGCGGCAAGAGCTTCTCGGCGATGGGGGTGTACTACGCGCTTGAGCTTTACGCCGCGCTCGAGATCCCGATCGGCATCGTGGGAAGCTACTGGGGTGGCACGCGCGCGGAGCCCTGGACTCCACGCGAGGGCTTCGCCGCCACCAAGGGCTGCGAGCCCGAGGCGGCGTACCAGCCTGTGGTCAACGGATTCAAGCCCGAGATGGCGAAATCGCTGTCGTACGCGTCGTCCGCGACCCGGCAGCCGATGGTGCTCTGGAACGAGATGGTCGCGCCGTGGACCCCGTTCGCGATGCGTGGCTTCATCTGGTACCAGGGCTGCAGCAACGCCGACCAGCACGAGCGCTACGCCACGATCATGCACGCGCTCTACAACGGCTGGTCGAAGTGCTTCGAGAATCCGGACCTCAAACTCTACTTCGTGCAGCTCGCGCCCTGGGGCAGGGACACCATCCCCTACATCCAGCAGGCCCAGGCCAGGTTCGCCGCGGAGGAGAAGAACGCCGCGATGGCCGTAATCAACGACATCGGCAACCTTGCCGACATCCATCCGAACGAGAAGGAGCTGGTGGCGAAGCGCCTTGCGCTGCACGCGCTCAAGCGCGACTACGGCTACACCAACATCGAGGACGAATCGCCCACGCTCAAGGAGTGGAAGATCGAGGGCGACAAGTTCGTGATGACGTTCAACCATGCGAAGGGGTTCTATGTGTACAACCCGGACCGTTCGCTCGCCAACGGCTTCGAGATCGCAGGCGAGGACGGCAAGTTCGTGCCTGCGAAGATCGTCAACGCCGTGGCCACCAAGCGCGACGGCAGGACGACCTACAACGGCAGTCTGGAAGGGGCGAAGATCGTGGTGGCGGCGGAGGGCGTGGCCGCGCCGAAGAAGCTGCGCTACCTCTATTCGCGTCCCTGGTTCGGTTCGATCTACAACGAGGTGAACCTGCCGCTCGGATCCTTCCACATCGGCGATTGAGCCATAGAGTCCGCGAGCCGGGGAATGACGGTCTGGATAGTCAATCCGTTTGACAACCTGCCGCCGGAAGGGCTGCGTCCGCAGCGGTACTGGCTGATGGCGCGCGCCTTCGCGCGCGCCGGTCACAAGGTCGAGTACTGGTCGGCCGACTTCTCGCACGCGTACAAGCAGCCGCGCGACCCTGCGCGGCTCATCGGCGTGCACGAGGGCATCAAGCTGCTGCTGGCGCACGAGCCGCCGTATCCCAGGAACATTTGTTTCAAGCGCCTTTGGAGCCATTGGCGTTTCTCGCGCAATTGGCTCTCGGAGGCGCTTAAGGGCGAGAAGGGCGTTGATGTTGTGATAGTTTCAAGTCCGCCGCTGTCGCTGGCGGCTGCCGCGCGCGCCTTTTGCCGCCAAACAGGCGCCAGGCTCATCCTGGACATCCAGGACGACTGGCCCGGCACCTTCCGGCGCGTGGCACCTGGATTCCTGCTCGCGCCGCTTGCGGCGCTGGCGCGGCGCAACTACCTCGCCGCCGACGCCATCACCGCCGTCTCGCGCCGCTATCTCGAGATGGCGCGTTCGCTGGGCGCATCCTGCCCCATGCATCTCTGCTACCACGGCATAGAGAACCGCCAGGTGCCAGCGGCTCGCGGGGACGCCCTCCCACCGTCCCCCGGCTCGAAGCCTGATGCCTGCCGGCTCGTCTATGTCGGCAACATGTCGCGCTCCTACGACCTTGCGACCGTGGTGGAAGCTGTGAAGGTTCTGCCGGATGCGACTCTGGAGCTCGCGGGGACGGGTCCGGACGAGGCGGCGCTGCGTTCGCGCGCGGCGGGCTGCGGGCGGATACGCTTCCACGGCTATCTCGAGGAAGGGCCTCTGCGGGAGCTTCTTGCACGCTCGGACATCGGAATCGTGCCGATGTTCCCCGATTCCTGCGTAGGCATCCCCGGTAAGCTTGCGGACTATGCTGCGGCGGGGCTGCCGATAATCAACTCCCTTGGCGGCGAGGCCGAGGAGCTGCTGGCGCGGTACGGCGCGGGCGTCCGCTACGAGGCCGGTAGCCGCGAATCCTTCCTTGCCGCCGTGCAGGCGGCGAGGCATCTGGAAAAAAACGCGGTTTTTGCGTTATCCGTTGAATTCGACGCCGAAAAACTGTATAATTCGTATCTGAATTTCATCGAAAGCGTAGCCTCGAAACCAGGGCCTGCGGGCGCATAGGCGCACAACGTGCCTGGGGAGGGGTGAATTGGAGATGTTTAAGTGAATAGATTTCTAGTTCTTGCCTTGTGCGCCGCAGGTGCGGCCGGGTGCGGAAAGGTGGGCGACAGGCCCGTAGAGGAGCCTGCCGCGGCCAGCGTCTACGTGTCGCCAGAGTTCCTGGCGGTATCGCCGGACGGAGCGACCGTCTACGCCACCTGCGCCACGTCGCAGCGCATGGCGGCGTTGGCGCCGGATGGATCCGCAATCCGCTTCTGGAAGGTGGAGACGACGAAGACCGAGAAACCCGTGCCGGTGAATCCAACCGGCGTCGCGTCCGCCTCCGACGGCGGGGTGTGGGTGACATGCGCCCTGCAGAGCGGCGAGCTGCAGAAGTATTCGGCAGACGGCACGCTCCAGAAGTCGGCGGCGGTGGGCCACTCGCCCTGTTCGCCTGTCGTCTCGCCGGACGGCCGCACGGTGTACGTGCTCAACCGCTTCTCGGCGAAGGTGAGCGCGGTGGACGTGGCGACGATGGCGGTGGTGAAGTCGTGGCCGGTCCTGCGCGAGCCGTTCGCGGCGGCGTTCGGCGCCGGTGGGCGCTTCCTCTTCATCGCGAACATGCTGCCCTATTGTGCGGCCACTAACGACGTGGTGGCGGCGGCGGTGTCGGTGCTGGAGGTGTCGTCTGGGAAGATGCGGCATCTGTCGCTGCCCAACGGCTCCACGGGCGTGCGCGGGCTCTGCGCCGCGCCGGACGGCCGATACGTGTACGTGACGCACACGATGGGGCGCTACCAGCTGCCCACCACGCAGCTCGAGCGCGGCTGGATGAACACGGCGGCGCTGAGCGTGTTCGACGGCACCACCGGCGAATATGTGAACACGGTGCTGCTGGACGACATCGACCGCGGCGGCGCGAATCCTTGGGGCGTGGCCGTGTCGGCGGACGGCCGCTGGCTCTGCGTGGCGCATGCGGGCACGTGCGAGCTGAGCGTCATCGACCGTCCCGCCCTGCATGACCGTCTCGCCAAGGCCGTGCGCGGCGAATCGGTGAGCGGCATCGTGAAGGATGCCTCGGACGTGCCGAACGACCTGGCGTTTCTGGTGTCGATACGCCGCCGCGTGAATCTCGGCGGGGACGGTCCGCGCGGGGTGGCGTTCCTCGGCGGCAAGGCCGTGACGGCGCTCTATTTCGCGGACGCCCTGGCGGTGCTTGATCCGGCGGATGCCTCCGCTCATCCGCAGCTCCTGCGCGTAGGGCCGGAGATGGATCTTTCCAAGGACCGTACGCGCCGCGGCGAGATGCTCTACAACGACGGCTCCATGTGCTTCCAGCAGTGGCAGAGCTGCGCGAGCTGCCATCCCGATGGCCGCGTGGACGGCCTCAACTGGGATCTCCTCAACGACGGCGTGGGCAACCCCAAGCAGACGAAGAGCGAAATCTATTCGCAGTGGACGCCGCCGACGATGGCCACGGGCATCCGCAAGGACATGCATACCTGCAACCTCGCGGGACTGGTGCACATCCAGTTCGTGACGCGTCCGGAGGAGGACGTGTACTGCTTCGACGCGTACATCACCGCGATGAAGCCCGTGCCAAGCCCGTACCTCGTGAACGGTAGGCTCTCCGAGCGCGCAAGGCGCGGCAAGGCGCTCTTCACGAAGGCCAAGTGTGACAAGTGCCACAAGCCGGATGTGAAGGGGCCCGGCGGCGAGATCCTGTGGACGGACCTCGTGAAGTACGATGTCGGCCTCGGGCTTGCCACGGAGGTTGGCAAGATGTTCGACACGCCCACGCTCGCCGAATGCTGGCGCACAGCGCCGTACCTGTACGACGGCCGCGCGCTCACCATGCGCGAGGTGCTTACCGTGTGCAATCCGGACGACGCCCACGGCGAGACCAAGGGCATGACCGACGAGGAGATAGACGATCTCGCCGAATACGTGCTTTCGCTCTGACGACATACCAATGAAAGGAACGCAGAAATGGTAGGATTCACGACATTCGAGCCCCGGCTCGCCAGACGACTGGGGATCGCATCGCTGCTGCTCATGCTGCTGGCGGCGGGCGTGTATGCGCTTACTCTGGCCACCTATGTATTCCCCGGGGAATCCGCGCACCTGGTAGCGCAGTGGACCGGCACGGACGCGCTCAGCTTCCCAGAGCATCCGATATGGGGACGGATCGTCTCGGCCGTGGCGGGGGCGTCCTTCACCAGCGCCACGGTGCTTCGCATCAACATCATCTCGCTCATCTCGGGCGTGCTGTCGGCGGGGCTCCTCTGCTGGCTCGTGGCATGGTTCGTGCACCAGTCCATCCACCAGGAGAACGCGGTCCAGTACACGGGCGGCGCCTCGCTCCTCGCTGGCGTGTCGGCCGCGCTCGTCTACATCTTCTCCACGGGCGTGTGGCAGTCGGCCACGCACCTCGAGTACCGCATATTCGACACCGCCTTCGCGATCGGCGTGTTCGCGATCTTTCCGCTGGCGGCGAAGTTCGACAAGCTCGACTGGTTCTGGGCATCGCTGATCGGCTTCGCCGCCGGCACGGGGCTTGCGGAAAGCGTGATATTCGTGCCGCTGATACCGCTCTACCTGCTGGCGCTCGTGGTGCTGTCGGTGAAGGGCGGGCGCAACTACTACATCGCCTCCGTGCTCTTCCTGGTGATGGCGACGGCCGGGTTCGTGGTGTTCTCGAACTGGGCGGCCAACGACTTCCTCGCGCGCGCCACCACGGCCACAACCGACTACCATTCGGTAGGCGACGTGATGGACGAGCTGGGCCGGCGCTACACGCACGAGCTGCGCCAGTGGTTCACGCGCCCGGGGTGGCTGTTCATCTTCCTGCTGACGACTCTTCCATTCATCGCCTGCACGTTCGCCGCCGCGCGCGGCCTCAACAACGAGCGCACCTGGAGCCAGTACCTCTTCCACCTTGCCATGACGATCTGCTGCATCCTCGCCGTGGCCACGCCCCTCGCGCCCGAGGGGATCCTGCGGCCGGCCGGGATCGTGCCCGTGGCTACCACCACGCTCGCTGCCGTCGTCAGCGGCTACGTGCTCGCCTACTGGTACCTGCTGCGGCGCACGCCACTGCCGAACGTCGAGTACGACACCCTCCCGTTCGAGACGCGCTTCGGCCCCAAGATTGCGCTTCCGGCGGCGATGCTGTTCGGGGGAATACTGATCCTGTCGTTCCTCGTCAACTCCTTCAGCTGCGGACGCTCCCGCGGCGCGTTCGCCGACGTGTGCGCGCAGGCCATAATGGACCGCATGGGCGAGCGCACCTGGCTCGTGACCGACGGCCTCCTGGACGACCACCTGCGCGCCGCCGCCGCCGCGCGCGGCAAGGAGCTGAACCTCGTGTGCCTCCAGCGCGACATGGACGACGCCTACCTGAAGGAGCTGTCGGCATTCGTGAAGGAGAAGGGGCTCAAGGTGCCGGCGGCCGACCTCGCCATGTCCGCCCAGCTGGGCGTGCTGCCGTTCATCCAGGACTGGTTCGCAGGCGACCCGGAGATCACCTCCAAGGCGGCGGTGTTCGGCGTACCGGACTTCTGGTACATGGCCGACCGCACGCCCGTGCCCAGCTGCTTCTTCTTCACGGGCGTGCGCAGCGTCAAGACGGAGGTGGACGGCGCCAAGGCCAAGGCCGAGTTCCTCGCGTTCTGGAAGAATCTCGAGGAGGTGCTCTTCGCCGAGCCGGGCGAGGGATCGCGCTCCATCGGCCGCCAGACGGATCCTCTCGTGCGCCTGAGGCTGCAGCTGCGCCGCCATGCGGGCTTCATCGCCAACAACCTCGGCGTGATGCTACAGGACCTGGGCATGGACAACGATGCGTGGGAAATCTACGAGCTTGTACTGAAGACGATAGACTGCGACAACATCTGCACGCTCTTCAACGAGTTCGAGATGGCCCGCAAGGGCGTTGCCGCCGCCGCCGCCAGGAAGAGCGAGATAGAGAAGAAGCTCAAGGCGATAGTCGACGACCCCAAGCGCCGCTACCTGCTCTGGTCGCTCTCGCGCTACTACGGCTACATCCGCTCGCCAGAGGTGTTCGCGCGCATGGGCTTCATGTGGGCGCGCTCCGCGCAGACGGGCAACGCCATTGCCCAGATCCGCCGCGCCATCGACTTCGTGCCGACGGAGCGCCAGGCGGGCCTGCTGAACATGATGGCCGACATCTACGCCAGCGGCCAGCAGACCGAGAAGTCGCGCGCCATCTACGAGAAGGTGCTCGAGCGCGACGCCGCCAACCACGACGCCCTCATGGGCATGATGCGCCTCTCGTTGAGGGAAGGGGCCGTGGAGGCTGCGAAGGGATTCCTGCAGAAGGCCGTGGCCGCATCCCCGGCCAAGGGCGGCGCAGGCGTGGAATGGGCGCTCCTGCACATGATGAACAACGATCTCGATGCCGCGCGCCTCGCCATGCAGAAGATCACCGACCTCCAGCCCAAGAGCCTGCAGGCATGGTGCCTCCTGGCTGGCGTGCTGCTGCAGCAGCACGACCAGGCCAAGGACGCCAAGGCGAAGTCCAAGGCGCTCGAGGAGCTTGAGAGCGTGATACTGCCGCGCATGGAGAAGCTCGCCGATTCGCCGCGCGACTACTTCCTGCAGATCACGCGCGCGCTCGTGCTGCTCAGGAAGGGCGACAAGTTCCTCAAGCCCGCCCGCGACGCCTTCGTGCTGGCCTCGGCGTCGCGTCCGGACGTCAACATCGCCGGCGACATGATCCTCGACCTCGACATCCGCCTCGACGACGGCGATTCCGCAGAGAAGCACGCCCGCCAGATCCTCCGCCGCAACCGCCACGACAAGCTCGCCAACTACGTGATGGGCTCGCTGCGCCTCAAGGAAGGCGACTACGTCACCGCCGAGTCTTTCCTGCGCGCGTCGGTATCCGCGAAGCGCCCCATCGCCGCCGCCCAGAACGACCTCGCCGAGACACTTCGCCGCCTGCAGCGCTACGACGAGGCCGAGACGATGGCCCGCGCCGCGATCAAGAACCAGAAGGAACTCTATGTCGCATGGGAGACGCTCGGCTCGTGCCTCCTCGACCAGAAGAAGGGGCTGGACGAGGCCGAGAACTGCGTCAAGAAGGCGATAGACCTACTGAAGGCCGGCAAGAAGGGCACGGACGACATCCGAATGCAGATTACCCTCGCGCG
The DNA here is from genome assembly GCA_017525225.1 of Kiritimatiellia bacterium. Lineage (GTDB taxonomy): Bacteria > Verrucomicrobiota > Kiritimatiellia > RFP12 > UBA1067 > RGIG6720. The sequence continues at coordinate 1,165 of JAFXTB010000174.1, read as the reverse complement.
CGTGCAGCTGGCGCGCGGCGACTTCGGCCGTGCGCGCGGCACGCTGCGCACCCTCCAGCGCAAGCAGAACGAACTTTCCTCCTACGACCGCAAGCAGCTCGAGAGCCTCCTCAAGACCGCCAAGATGCAGTAGCACCATGCGTCGCGCCCTTACAGTACTGACGCTTTGTGCCGCACTTGCTGCCGCACGCGCGGCCACGGTGGAGATCGACTCCGCCCGGCGCGGCTACGAGGCGGTGTCGCACTGGCACGGGGGGCCTTTCTTCGAGTACCGGCGCGCCATCGGCCCCAACCCAGCCGGCGGCTCGCGCGAGGATCGTCTGCGCACGTTCTGGGCGTTCAGGCCGTTCTACGCGCAGGTGCGCGCCCCGGAGACCTCCGAGCGCGACTTCCTCTGGCCCATCGGCACATGCCACAGCCGCGAGGACGACCTGTGGTGGCGCGCGTTCTTCATTGCGTACGGTGACGACCGCGAAGGACGCGACCCCTCCTGGAGCTTCAACCTCATGCCCATCTTCTTCTGCGGCGGCGCGCGCCGCACCGGCGAAGGCTACTGGGGGCTCTTCCCGATCTACGGCACGCATCCGCACTTCCTGCTGATGGACGACTGGCGGTTCGTCCTGTGGCCGATTTGGATGGACTACGACGTGAAGGGTATCCACCACGGCGCAGTACTGTGGCCGATCGTCACATGGAAGGAGAATTCCACCGCCACAGCGGGCGTGTGGCCGATCTACAGCCATTCGCGCCTGCGCGAAAGCGACCACTGGTACGTGCTATGGCCGATCGCGACCTGGGCCCTCTATGACGAGGACCGCGACACCGGCGGCGCCGGCCATTCGTGGATGTTCTGGCCGCTCTGCGGCCATGTGGACCGCGAGCGCGAGTCGCAGTACCTCTTCCTGCCGCCTTTCTTCTCGCTCGTTAGAACGCCGCATGCACGCCGCGTGCGCGCGCCCTGGCCGCTTGTGGACGTGGAGCTGGGCAAGCGCCGCAACCGCGTGTCGGTGTGGCCGTTCTACGAATACCTGGACTCCTTCCCCTACGCCGACAAGCCAGGCGAGAAGCCGCCGCCGGAGGAACGCACGCGCCGCTATCTGTGGGTGATCGTGGAGGACATGGAGCTGGAGACCGAGTCCACCCTCGAGACGCGGTTCAACGTGTT
>JAFXTB010000173.1 GCA_017525225.1 Kiritimatiellia bacterium | reverse complement strand
GGCCAAGAAGTCGCTCAAGTTCACGTCGGCCACTAAGAAGCTCGCCAAGACCGCGATGGTGGGTTCGCCTGAAAAGAGCGTCGCGATCAAGGTCGCGGCGTCCTCCGCCACGCTCACGACGCTCAGCGCGAAGGGGTTGCCCAAGGGCTTGACCTTCGACGCGGCGGCGGGCATGATCATGGGAGTCCGACCGTCCCGGGCACCCACTCGATCACCATTACTGCGAAGGACGCGGCGGGCAACAAGATAACCCAGAAGGTCAAGATCTCGGCTGAGGTGATGTCGTGGTCGCGCGGCACGTACTACGGGCAGGCGAGGGTCGATTCGAGCAGCGTGCCCGCAATCGCGACATGCACGGTCGCCAAGACGGGCAAGGTGACGGGAAAGATCTACTACAAGGGCAAGGCGTACAGCTTCACGTCGAAGTGCACCTCCAGCACTGAGGAGGCGACGAAGTTCTCCGTAAAGGTCAAGATCGGCTCCAAGACGTTCTCGCCCGGAACGGTCGCGACCTTCAAGGCCGGAACCGAGTTCCCGGTCGTCTGCGCGGAAAGCGCAGGCAATACGTTCATCGTCCAGAAGCATCCGGGCCTGATAAAGGCCGGCGGCGCGCTCGAGAAATACATCGGCAAGGTCTTTACCGTGACTGGAAGCTTCGAAGACAGCGCCAGCTGGGGCCTCAAGAAGAGTTCCGACAAGCTGACCTTCAAGGTCGTGAGCGGCGATCTGGTCCAGGTTTCGGGCACGGTCAACGGGGCGAAGATTGCCATAGCGGCACCGTTGCGGCTGATCTACAATACCTTGGACCGCAGCTCCGATGCGGGCGTGAAAAAAGAGATTGACGAAGGCGTGGAGTACACGACCTACAGGCTGTACGCCGATCTCGTGGCCTTGAATGGCAAGTACTTCCATCCTCTCGTCATTGAAGTGACGGTCGATCCTGCAGGGGATATCCAGCTGGAAGGCTGGAGGTGATTCAGGCGCCCCGCGCCGATCGCAATTCCATCCACTGGTAGGGCCGCCTCGCCGAGGCGGCCGCCATTAACGTTGACTCGCGAATCAAATATTCGCAGTATATTAGCGAACCAATGGTTCGCGACTGCGGCCCGCTCGGCGAGCGGGCCCTACCATGTGGGTTACCATTACTCACCACCATCACTAACAACTAACGACTAACAACTAACGACTAACAACTAACGACTAACAACTAACGACTAACAACTAACGACTAACAACTAACGACTAGCCACTTGACAAAAGGAACGAACGATGAAAGTACTGCAGAAGTTGAAGGGATTGATCGTCCTTACGTGCGCGTTTGCGTGTGTGACCGTCCTGCTGGCCAATGAGGTTACACCGGAGCAGGCGCGGACCGCGGCAGGCAACTGGATCAAGCTTGGCTCGACCCGGATGGACTCCGAGTTTCGGTCAAGAGGCGTCAAGAGCATGAAGACCGCCCGAAGCGACACCGGCCGTGCGATCTACCATGCAGTGAATCTCGATGGCGGGGGATTCGTGGTGACCACCGGCGACACGCGTCTGCCGCCGATCATCGCGTTTTCCGCCGAGGGGCAGTTCAGTGACGACGAGACGCGCCCGTTCCACGCGCTTCTCCTGAAGAGCCTGTCGCGGGCGGTGTCCTCCCTTGAACGTTCCGACCACATGGCCGCCGCTTCGTCCGGCGGCGCGAAGGCGGGCGAGAATCCGTATGCCGGGGCGATGGCGGAATGGGACGAGCTTCTGCCCGCGGAAGCGCCCGTCGGCGACGATTCGCGGATGGCGAAGGCGGGCGGCAGCCGGAAGACATCCCTCTCCGACGTGCGCGTGGCCAAGTTGCTCAAGACGCAATGGGGGCAAGTCGGGGATTATTCGTGGAACGCCAGCAAATACAGATACGACTATTACACGGTGTTCAACTACTATACGCCGAACAACTATCCGTGCGGATGTGTCGCCACCGCCGGCGCGCAGGTCATGAACTACTGGAAGATGCCGAAAAGCTCGATCGCCCAGTTCTCCAACGAGTGCATCGTTGACGGGGAAAAGGTCACACGGCAATCCATCGCCGGCACGTTCGACTGGGACAACATGTTCAATGTATGGGATCAAGACGCTCCCGTGCCATCTGCAGACAAGAGAAAGGCCGTCGGCAAGCTAGCATACAACGTCGCTGTTGCCGTTGGAACGGAATGGGGTCGGGGATTTGGCGCCGCAGACCCGTCGGTTCTTGTTGCCTCCATGAATGCGAGGTTTGGGTACGCGTCGGGAACCTTCGTCTGGTACGAAATCGACGCGCTCAACTCGGGTGCGGAAAAACCTTCCGATTTCACCCAAAGACAAGCCGATTTCTACAACGCGCTCTACGCCAGCCTGGATGCGAAGATGCCCGTGGTCATGGCAATCAAGAGCAATGCCAGCGGACATGCGATCGTCGCCGACGGATATGGCTACACGGGGGGCAAGCGTTACACGCACCTTAACTTCGGATGGTATGGCGGCGATGACGCCTGGTACTATCTGGTGAACGAATCGCTGTTGACCGACGACGGCGATAAATACACGGTATTCCAGGGGATGGGTTTCAACATCCACCCGACCGCCACAGGCGATGTCATTTCGGGGCGGATTCTCGCGGTCTCCGGCGCCGTCGCATCCGGCACCACTGTCAAACTGTACGATTCGTCGAACAGGGAGAAGGCGTCTGTCACCACAGATGCGAAGGGCATTTATTCGTTCAGGATCACGGCGGCGGGGAACTACACGGTCAAGGCCGCATGTTCATCCGGCGAGACGGCCGCCCAGAGCGTCAGCGTGCCGACCCTCAGCCGGGGCGGGTCATTCGACACCGATCACTCATACGGCTGGGCCGGCTGGACCGGAAACCGGAGCGGCGTGGATTTGACGCTCCCGCTTCCCAAGTACGTCGTCACGTTCAATCCGAACGGCGGCAGCGTGGGTGAAAAGACGCGCACCGTCACGGAAGGCTCGCCGGTGGGGGCGCTGCCCACGCCGACACGTTCGGGAGACTGGGCGTTCACCGGGTGGTGGACGGCGGAAGTCGGCGGAAAGCCGATTTCGGCGTCGACGACGATCGGCGCGACCGTGACGTACTACGCGCACTGGAAATCTACCTCGGTGGTGAAGATCGACGCGGGCAAGTACTGGAAGGCATCGCTCGACACGTTCTTCGACGTGCCCACGGACGGCACGGCGTACAGCGTGAAGGCGCTGGGGCTTCCGGCGGGATTGAAGCTCAAGTACAACGCGGCGGTGAAGGACAAGAAAGGCAAGGTCGTGACGAAGGCGAAGTCCAGCTGGTGGGTCGAGGGCGTTCCGACGTCCGCCACGGAATTCAAGAAGAACCCGCCGTATATGGTGATCACGGCGTACGGAAGCACGAAGACGGTGCCGCTGTCGATCGAGGTGGTGGCGCAGACGGTGACGGCGCTGGACGAGCTGGCGCTCGGCCAGTCGCTGAATGCGGTCGGCTATCTCGACGGCGTGGGGACCGGATGGACGGTCTCCGGCCTGCCTGCCGGCCTCAAGTACACGGCCAAGGCGCTCAAGAAGCCGAAGGTGGCGGCGTACAGCGTGTACGGGAAGACGACGAAGGCGGGGCAGTACACGATCACGGCCAAGAAGAAGAAGGGCGCGTTCTACGAGACGCTGAAGTTCAAGGTGCTGGTGAGGCCGAAGGCGGTGGATTCATCGGTCTTCGGTTCGCTCGCCGACCGCGAGACGACGGCGCACGACGCCCCCGTGCTCTGGGACCTGAATGCCGAGCTGGGCGGCGGCGTGACGAAGGTGACGGGCCTCCCGACGGGCCTCGCCTTCGCGGCGAAGGATACTTACAAGGACAAAAAGAAGACGATTCTCAAGCAGATCGGGCAGACGATCGCCGGCACGCCGACGAAGCCCGGCACGTACGTGGTGACGTTCACGAAGAACGTGAAGAACGGCAAGAAGACGGTGGCGAAGACGGCGCAGATCCTGTGGACGATCAAGCCGAACACGTACTACACGCCGGCGCTGACGTTCAACACGGCCGGCGGACGGGTGGTCGAGAACACCATCGGCCTCAGGTACAACGGGAGCGACCTGATGGCGTTTACGGCGTCCGATGGCGCGACCGTGACGGCGAGCGGCCTGCCGAAGGGCATTGCGCTCGTGGACCTCGGCGGCGGCCAGTGGGGTTTCAAGGGCTACGCGACGAAGACCGGAACGTACCTTGTGACCGTGAAGGCGACGATGAAGGGGATGGTCGTGGCGCAGCGCGTGGCGTTGAAGGCGAACGCGCTGCCGGGATGGTCGAGGGGCTCGTTCCCCGGTTATGTCCGCAACGCGTCCGGTGAGATCAAGGGCATGGCGACGATGTCCGTGACGTCCGCCGGCAAGGTGAGCGGCAAGTTCAAGGAAGGCGGCAAGACATGGACGTTCAGCGCGTCCTGCTACACTGGCACCGCCGGTAGCACCTTCTACAGCGTGCCCGTCACGGCGAAATACTCGTATAAGGTGAAGTCCGGCAAGAAGACCGTGAAGATGACGGACACGCGCGAGTTCCTCTTCAAGGTGGCGAAGGGCTCGTATGGCGGCGACGTGACGCTCACGGAGGACGGCGGCGGTTCGACCGTGTACGGACAGCAGAACCTCTGGGGATCGACGTACAAGACCGTCGGCACGAAACTGTTCTACACGAGCAAGAAGGCGCCATACAAGACGTTCAAGCAGAATGTCGTCGTCGGCGGCGCCACCTGCAGTCTTGCGCTGAAGATCACCTCCGTGGGCAAGGTGACGGCGACGCTCACATGGAACACGGGCAAGAAGATCAAGGGCAAGGTCGTGTACTACAAGCCGACATGCTCGACGGTGGTGTGGCCGAATTCCGCCGCAGACCCGAAGACGTTCACCGGCTTGGTGTATTTCTACTTCCCGGCTTCATCGAGCAACAAGTTCCCCGAGTACTCCGACTTCGCGGAAGTGGGAAACTAGCCACTAACCACTAGCCACTAACCACTGTTCCGCCCGTTCAGAACGCCCTTGCGCAAACGGGGCAATTATGGTACAATGCCCCAAAAAGAACTTGTAGATTCTTTTTTTAGGCACATAAGAGTATCTTGAGATTCTTTTGGAGGATGGTTGGGTCGCCTCGCCGAGGCGACCGTAATCAACGTTGAATCACATGCAATTAGTTCACGATGGCGGCCCGCTCGGCGAGCGGGCCCTACCACGCGAACACTCAACCTTCACCACCCTCACAACCTTCACAGTTTTTCCACCTTTGAAGTGAACCTTTTCCCGTTTCCATTCGTTAAATACTGTAGAAAGGCTTTTCATGATGGATACGAAAACGATAAAATCGCCGATCCTGGCCGCGTTGGCCGTCCTTGTGGCGGCATCTGCGTTTGCCGATTACGAGGCGGACTGCGCCGCCACCGCGAAGCGCAAGAGGAACGTGATGTACTACGAGCTGGGGTACAACCCCTGCTTCTGGCCGAAGGGCAAGCCATTCTCGGTGGATGCGTTCCCTTCGGTGTCCGCCGCCAACGATTCGCTCGATGCGTACGCGCACACGAAGGTTAACATCGACTCTTTCGTGTATGTGCCGATCGGCGGCTTCGCGCTTCTTTCGGCGAAGATCCCGAGCGTGGATAATCCCATGATCCAGCCCAACAAGAACACGCGCTACCTTTCCGGCCAGCGCAACGCCCTGCCGGAATTCTTCAAGGCTGGCACCGATCCTCTCATCGAGGTATGCAAGTGGGCGCGTGCCAACAAGAAGGAGATGATCTGCTGCCTGCCCGTGAACCACCTGGGCCTGGCCACGAATTACAAGGACGAGCCCGGCATGTGGGATAGCTACTTCATTTCCCCGTGGAAGAAGGCGAACCCCACGAGCCTGATGGGCGACAAGACGGGTGTAGGTAAGAATGGCGTGCCGGCCCAGAAGCGCGAGTCGACCCCGTTCTGCCACAGCTACGCCGTGGACTACGCCAAGACCGAGGTTCGCGCGAAGTTCCTGCAGATATGCACGGAGATCGTGGGCAAGTACGACCTGGATGGTCTGATGATCGACTTCACGTCCTCCCCGTACATCTTCAAGTCGGTGGCCTGGGGCGAGACGGCGAGCGGCAAGGAGCTTACGGACCTTACGGACATGATGACGAAGATCCACGCCGCGGTCCGCGCCGCCGGGCAGAAGAAGGGGAAGCCACTGCTCGTCTCGGTCCGCGTGCCCGATTCGCTTGGCTACTGCAAGGAGATCGGCATCGACCTGAACGCCTGGGCCGAGGCAAAGCTCTTCGACTTCGTGGTGGCCGGCGGCAACTTCGAGCTCAACCCGCCCAGCTACATGGGCGATCTGGCCAAGAAGTGGGGCGTACCCTACTACAAGAGCGTAGGCGTGAGCTACATATTCACGGGCAACGACTCCGGGTATCCTGACGACGACGAGCGCCCCGGCCTTACGCGGCAGGGTCCGCACTGCTTCCGCGGCCGCGCGATGGCCGCCTACCGCGGTGGCGCCTCGGGCGTGATGTACTGGAACCCCACGCGCTGGCGCCGCTTCCATCTGCGGGCCCTCGCGCCGGACATGGCGTCGATGAAGTACGAGAACAAGCGCTATTGCGTGACGTACCAGTCTCCGGGCGACATGAACTCGTCGTTGAAGGACGGCCGCAAGCACTGCACGCTGCCGCTGCTCATCTCCAGCTCGCCGGTCGATCTGGGCAAGGGTGCGGCGAAGTTCCCCATCAGTGTGTGGGACGATCTGCCCGCGCTCAAGAAGGAGGGCAAGAAGGTTCCCATCGTGCGCCTCACCACGGAGGTCTCGCTGCCCAGTGGCACGGAGCTGGCGGTGCAGCTCAACAACAAGCCGCTGAAGCTCCGCAAGAAGCGCGCAGGTTCGCAGGTTTTCGACGTGCCGTACGACACGGCGAAATACGGCGCGAACGAGGTGATCGTGAAGGCGACGGGCAAGAACAAGCGCGGGCAGACCGCCAAGCTCGGCAACATCGCGATAGACGTCATATTCAACGAGGATGACGGGGAGGTGGCGCAATGAAAGAGCCCATCGTCGAAGACGAGAACATCAAGAAGATCGAAGAGATGTTCGAGACGCGGTCCATCTGGGACCGCATCCACGCGCTGATGACCGGTCTCGCGAAGCCGCGCGGCTCGCGCGAGTACAAGGAGGCCCTCATCGAGCTGCAGCGTCTCATGGCGCCCGTCGCCGCGATTCTGATCCCGGCGATAGCCATCGCAGTCCTCATCGTGTGCGCCACGCCATCCAGCGGCAAGAAGGAGCTGCTGAACGTGCAGATCTCGCAGGCGGAGGACGAGAAGGATCTTGATGAGACGCCAGAGGAGATCCCGCAGGAGATCGACCAGACTACGACCGACGTGGATGTGTCGATGGACTCCGTGGACGTGGCGGTGAACGTGGCCAATCCGGCTGAGATGGCCACGCCCACCACGCAGACGACGCCCATCACATCCGTCGACGCGGTGATGGACATCAAGGCCCCCGTGATGATGAGAAGCGTCTTCGGCGCGCGTGGCAGCGCGGCAGGGCGCAAGGCGTCGCTCGCCAAGTACGGCGGCGATGCGTTCACCGAGGCGTGCGTGATGCGCGCCTTGAGGTGGCTCGTCACCCAGCAGCAGCAGGACGGCAGCTGGAAGGGCTATTCGCCGGCGGACGGTCTGGAGTCCACGGGCTTCGTGGTGCTTACCTTCCTCTCGCACGGCGAGAAGCCTGGCAGCCAGAGCGAGTTCGGCAAGACTGTCCAGCGCGGCCTCGAGTACCTCATGAAGAAGGCCCGCGCCGGCAGGCTGGACGCAGCAGGCGTGCATGCGCTCGCCGAGGCGTACGGAATGACCCGCAACCCGAACGTTCGTTCGGACGTGGAGCTGGCGCTGACCCGCATGGCGGACCACCGCGCGGAATGCGTGTGGGGTCCTGGCCGCGAAGGTACGAAGGAGGAGAGGCCGCGTCTGCTGCCGATGACATTCGAGACGATGGCTCTACGTTCCGCCAAGCTCTCGCACTTCAAGCTGAAGAACATGGACCGCGCACTCATGAAGCTCAAGGAGGGATTCCTCATCCAGGGCAACGCCCGCCTTGGCGGATTCTCCAACGACAACTACGGCCCACCGAACGTGAATTACCGCCGTACCGGCATCTGGCACTCGATGGTGGGCGTGGTGGCGATGCAGTATCTCGGCGCGATCAACCATCCGATCATCGAGAAGACGCTGAAGATCCTCGACGACGACTGGGAGCCGCCGACGCTGGGCTGCACGGACATCGCCTGCTGCCCCGTACGAGGCAACTACTGGGCGACGATGGTGTTCTTCAACAACGGCGGCAAGCGCTGGCTCATCTGGAACGCGAACATGAAGCGCGTATACGTGGGCGGCCAGCAGATCATAAAGAACTCCGGATACGTGGACCAAAAGGGCAAGGAGTGCGACATCGGATACTGGGTCTGCGAGGACATGCACATGTCGCCGCGCAGCTTCGTGGAGAACGGCGTGCGCCGCTACGGCGTATGCGAGCCGAATGGGCTCAAGGTGTTCACCACGTGCTACATCACGCAGCAGCTGATGGTGTACTACCGCTATCTGCCCACTAGCTCGAAGGAGGCCTGGAACGCCCAGGTGGAGGACGAGGCGCCGAAGGCGTCGGCCGACGACGTGAAGATCTCCATCGATGATCTGTAATTAGTCGTTAGTCGCTAGCCGTTAGTCGCTAGTGGTTAGTTGTTAGTGGTTAGTCGTTAGTGGCTAGTGGTTAGTTGTGGTCGGTTGTTGGTTGTTGATTGTTGGTTGTTGGTTGTTGCTGGTAGGGCCCGCTCGCCGAGCGGGCCGCAGATGAGGTTGAAAAATGACGTTTGAAGAAGCTAGACGTGTCCTGGAGAAGAACGGCCAGGGGCATGTGCTGGAGCATTGGAAGGGGCTTTCGGCGGCGGAACGCAAGGCGCTTCTGACGCAGGTGGCTGGTATCGACTTCAAGGCTGTGGCGCGGTGCGCGAAGGTGCTTGGCGATAATGCCTCCGCCGTGAAGCGTGGCAAACCCACCGCACCGAAGGTTGCAAGCCTCTCCGGCGCCGCGCGCCGCCGGGCCGTGGCTGCAGGCGAGAAGGAGATCGCCGCCGGCCATGTGGGCGTGTTGCTGGTGGCAGGCGGCCAGGGCTCGCGCCTCGGCTTCGACGGTCCCAAGGGCGCGTATTCGATCGGTCCCGTCACAGGTGCCTCGCTTTTCTTCTTCCATGCCCGCAAGATCGTCGCCCTCTCCCGCCGGTATGGTGCGCGGATTCCCCTCTACGTCATGACGAGCGCCGTCAACCACGAGGCGACGGTAAGCCATTTCCGCGAGCATGGCTTCTTCGGTCTCGACGAGGCCGATGTCGTATTCTTCCGCCAGGGCGTGTGGCCCGGCATGTCAGACGATGGCAGGATCATCCTGGATGCGCCCGGCCATGTGTTCATGAGTCCGGACGGCCATGGCGGGCTCATCAGCGCGCTGAAGGTGAACGGCTGCCTTGCGGATATGCGGAGGCGCGGCGTGAAGACGCTCTTCTTCTTCCAGGTGGACAATCCGCTCGTCGAGGTGGCAGACCCCGCCTTCATCGGCCTGCATGTGCTGAAGGGGTCCGAATACTCGCTCAAGCTATGTGCGAAGCGCGATCCGCACGAGGGGCTGGGCATGGTGGTGCGTCGCGGCGGACGTTTCGACATGGTGGAATATACCGAGATGACAGAGGAGATGAACAACCGCCGCACGAAGGACGGCGAGCTCTACTTCAAGTACGGTTCGCCCGCGATACATGTGTTCGACCGCGCTTTCCTGGAACGCGAGGCGGCGAAGGACATGCCGCTGCACCTCGCCCACAAGAAGATACCGACAGTTGACGCATCCGGCAGGACGGTCAAGCCGTCCGAGCCCAACGGCTGGAAGTTCGAGAAGTTCATCTTCGACGCCCTGCCCGACGCCCGGCGCGTGGTATGCCTCGCGTTCGATCGCGCCGACGAGTTCTCGCCGGTAAAGAACGCCGAAGGCAAGGATTCGCCTGCCACCTGCCGCGCGGACCTGCAGGCAAAGTGGCGGAGGCTTCTGGCGGCGGCCGGCGTGCAGGTGCCTGAATCGATGCCGGTGGAGATTGACCCGGCGTATGCGCTCGATGCCGCCGATCTGGCAAGGACCGGCCTCGTGCTGCGACCGGCGAAGTGAGGACTGCGAACGATGGCTACCCGCAGGCAGGCCCGTGAATGGGCGCTTCAGCTGCTAGTGCAGCAGGATCTGAATCCCTCGCCGCAGCTCGACGAGGTGCTGGAGTCGTTCTGGCAGCAGCTGCGCGAGATCGAGCGCGAACGCTATGAGGACGACGACCGCATCGAGCTTGTGCTGAACTTCGAGTCGCAGGACACGGTCAAGGCCCAGGCGTTCGCGGAAGCGAAGGAATTCGCCGAGGAGCGCATGCGCGGTGTGCTGCAGCAGCTTGATGATCTGGATTCGAAGATAGAGGCCCGCCTCAGGAACTGGTCGCTCTACAGGCTTGGAACAGTGGAGCGCAATGTGCTCAGGCTCGGGTTCTGGGAGCTTGAGAACTGTCCTGAAATCCCGCAGCCCATCGTGATCAACGAATACGTGGATCTCGCCAAGTTCTTCTCGGTCACCAAGAGCGGCCGCTTTGTCAACGGCCTTCTGGACAGCTATGCGCGGAGCCTCCGCGAGAAGCCTGCCGCCGACAAAGAGGAATTCAACCCCTAGGCGCATCGCCATGCCGACGGACGCGGTCTATCTACAGATGGCGCTGGCGGAGGCGTGGAAGTCGGCCGGGCACACCAGGCCGAACCCACCGGTCGGCGCGGTGGTCGTCAAGGGCGGCACGGTGATCGGGAAAGGCCGCCATCGGCGCTGCGGCGGCGACCATGCGGAAGTGGCCGCGATGAAGGACGCGATCCGCCATCTGCCGGAACGATTGCGCCATAGGCCGCATCCGCTCGCCGGTTCCACGGTGTACGTGACGCTTGAGCCATGTTCCAGGCCGGGACGCGTCGGTGCCTGCACGGACGCGCTCGTGGCGGCGGGCGTTTCGCGCGTGGTGTGGGCTGCGTCGGATCCCAATCCTGTGAACCGAGGCCGCGCGGCCCGCATACTGGCCCGAGCCGGGATTGAAGGGGCGCTCTTCAAGGGAAAGGTGCCACCGGCAGGTGATGGTCCGCGTGGACGCGACGTCGCCTCCCTCATTGCGCCTTTCGCCAAGCATGTCGCCACGGGATTGCCGTATGTTACGGTGAAGCTGGCGATGTCGCTAGACGGCCGGATATGCGACTACCGCGGCGAGGCCAGATGGATATCCTCCGCCGCGTCCCGCAGGGCCACGGGACGGCTACGTGAGACCGTGGACGCTGTGATGGTAGGCGCCGAGACCATCCGGTGCGACGACCCCTCGCTCCTCTGCCATACGCGCCGCAACGACGATCTATGGCGGGTGGTAGTATCGCGCAGCGGAAGCCTGCCGTCCGCCGCCAAGGTGTTCACGGACGAGGCGCGTGATCGCACGCTCGTCTTCCCGGATCCTCGCGTGGCGCTGGAGGAGCTTGGACGGCGGGGATTCCTGCACGTCCTCTGCGAAGGGGGGCTTGCACTCGCGCGCTCGCTTGCGAAGGAGGGGCTTGTGGACGAATGGCTCACGGTGCTATCGCCGGTTGTCGTTGGAGACAGTCCCCTCGCCGACGCCGTTCGCTTTCCAGCGGGCGACGTGCGCTTCTGTGTAAGAAATAGCCCTTGCATTCCGCCTGTGTTTTCGGTAGAATAATTCCAGTTTTTTTCCCGATAGTAAGGAGCAACGATGAACGAAATCACCCGTCGCGAAGCAGTTAAGGCAGGAGGGGCCGCCCTTGTGGCTGGCGCCATGCCGTCAATTCTCAAGGCACAGGCTGCGCCTGGCATCTCTGCAGGCGCATACTACCGTGCCAACGAGACGGTTCGCGTGGCATGCGTAGGCTATTCCGACCGTTTCCGCGGCTCGCTGCTGCCGGGCTTCAAGGTCTCGATGAAGGAGCTGAACTTCGACATCGTGGCTGTGGCGGACCTGTGGCGCAAGCGCCTTGTGGAGAATGCCCGTCCGGAGATGGAGAAGTCGCTCGGCCACCCCGTGGCCGCGTATTCCAGCGACGTGGCGCTGTACGAGACGGCGAAGGACATCGATGCCGTCATAATCTCGACGGCGGACTTCCAGCACGCCCAGCATGCGACGCACGCGGTGGAGGCCGGCAAGGACGCCTACTGCGAGAAGCCGATGGCGGAGGACATGTATTCCGCCAACATGCTCAAGGATGCGGTCGACGCCAAGCGCAACGCGGGCTTCGCGCCGGGCGCGGTGCTGCAGATCGGTTCGCAGCGTCGCAGCGGGCCGGCCTACCATGCCGCCCGCGAATACATCAAGAGTGGCAAGTTCGGCAACATCACCTACATCGACCTGTGCTGGAACGTCAACCAGCCGCGCCGCTGGCGTCGCGACGAGAAGCTCGTGGCCTCGCTACGCAAGGAGGATACGGACTGGAACCTCTGGCTGCTCGACCGCGATCCGTCCGTCTACGCCTTCGATCCGCGCAAGTACCTCGAATTCCGCCTCTTCTGGCCTTTCTCCTCGGGCATCCCTGGCCAGTGGATGTGCCACCAGATCGACACTGTGGCCTGGTTCACGGGCCTCAACTACCCTCGAAAGGCGGTAGCCTCCGGCGGCACGTATGCGTGGAACGACGGCCGCATGAGCTTCGACACGTTCACGACGATCCTCGAGTACGGGGTGGACAACGACCCCGGGCACGGATTCCAGGCCGTGTTCTCATCGCGCCAGACAAATTCGGCGCGCGGCAACGTGGAGAAGTACTACAGCCCCAAGGGCACCATCGACCTGATCAAGGGCGTCGTCACCAACGAGGGCGTGGAGAAGGCGAAGCCCGTCTCCGAGAAGCTCACGGCGAACTACAAGAAGGCAGAGACGGCAGCCAACACGGGATGTGACTCGCTGACGGTGGCGCACGTCCGCAACTGGATGGAATGCGTGCGCGCCCGCAAGGATCCGAACGCGCCCGTCGAGGCCGGGTACTGGCACTCCGTTTCGCTCATAATGGCCAACGCCGCCATGCGTACCGGGCTGGTGGGGACGTACGATCCGTCTTCGCGCCAGGTGCTGGCCGGCGGCAAGGTGTTCACCGGCTACGAGTCCACGGCTGGTTCGCGGGGGATGTCCAGCTGGTTCTGGCCGTTTGGCTGAGCAACGTGATCTTCATCGTTCAATTCAACAACAAACAAAAACCAAGAAAGAAGGAATAAAATGGGTTTCAACCGTCGTAGTTTTCTGAAGGGCATCACCGCGATCTCGGCCGCAGCGGCCGGCGGATGCATTTCGTCGTTCAACGTGCCGACAGCGCACCGCCGCAAGCCCGGCGAAAAGCTCAACATGGGCTTCATCGGATGCGGTGGCAAGGGCTGGAGCGACTGGCTCGCATTCCACAACCACGGCGAGAACACCGTCGCGCTCTGCGACGTGGATACGCGCCTTTTCGCGAAGATCCTCGCGAAGATCAAGGAGGACGGCGGCGACTCCTCGAAGATCAAGCTCTACCAGGACTACCGCAAGATGCTGGAGGAGAACCCGCATCTCGACGCGGTGACGGTTTCTACGCCCGACCACATGCACGCCATCCAGGCCATCACGGCGATGGAGCTCGGCATCAACGTGTACGTCCAGAAGCCGCTCGTGCGCACGCTGTGGGAGGTGGAGCGCTTCGACAAGACCGCGCGCCGCTGCGGCGTGATAACCCAGATGGGCAACCAGGGTAGCTCCGGCAAGGGCCATCGCCGCAACGTGGAGCTGCTGCAGCAGGGCGTCCTCGGTGACGTCACCGAGGTGCACGTGTGGACGAACCGTCCCATCTGGCCGCAGGGGCTCAAGGCCAAGCAGGCGGCGGCGCGTCCCGCGGATCCGATCCCGCCCGAGCTGGACTGGGATCTCTGGATCGGCACGGCGGCACCCCGCGACTTCAAGCTCCGCTACAGCGAGGGCGACGGCTACGGCTGGAAGCTCGGCGTGTACCACCAGTTCTGCTGGCGCGGCTTCCGCGACTTCGGAACGGGCGCATTCGGCGACATGGCCTGCCATACGATGAACCTGCCTTTCCGCGGACTCGAGCTGGGGCGTGTGACGAAGGCCGTCTGCCGCCAGGCCGTGGAGGCGAACGATGTCGCATACCCTGTCAAGTCCATAGTGGAGGTCACGTACGCCGCGCGCAAGAGCCGCGTCCGCAAGGGCGTGACCCTGCCCGAGGTGAAGCTCTTCTGGTACGACGGCAACCAGCAGCCCAAGGCGGAGCTGATGCCGCAGGTGGTCGCGACGCTCGGAGCCGTGCCGAAGACCGGCTGCCTCATCATCGGTACGAAGGGCATCATGTGCTCCACCAACGACTACGGCCAGGAGGCATACATCGCAATGAAGGGCGATGCGAAGGTGAAGAGCAGCTTCAAGCACGAGGCCTGCACGGGGATCGCCTCCTACATCCCGGTGCGTTCGGAGAAGGGCCAGGACGGCCAGCAGCCGGAGTTCGCCGACGCCATCAAGGGCATCGGTCCCGTGCTCGAGCAGACGCATTCGCGCTGCTTCTCCGACATCGAGCACTCCATTCCAATGCTTGAAGGCATGCTCGTCGGCTGCGTAGCGCAGCAGATCCCCGACCGCGAGCACCTCTGGGACGCCGACAACCGCATCTTCGACAGTGCGGCGGCTAACGCCCTTGTGAAGCCGTACATCCGCAGCGGCTGGGAATTCTGACGGGGCCGCACAGATGCGCAGGCTCATGCGAACCATGGTGGCGCTCGGCGCCACGGCCTCTGCCGTGGCGTTCGGCGCCGTGGACGACGCTCTGTACTCGCCAGCCTTCTTCTGGATGTGGAACTGCCGGCTTGACGCCGCAGCCCTCTGCGCCAGGCTGGAGGACATGCATGCGCATGGGCTGCGCAACGTATGCATACATCCATTTCCGAAGGGGTTCCGTACCTGGTTCTACACGGAGATGTCGCCTGACTACATGACGCGCGAATATCTCGATGTATTCGCGAAGGTCGTGCGCAGGGCAGGCGAGCTAGGCATGCACGCCTATCTCTACGACGAGGGTGGCTGGCCTTCAGGCGGCGCATGCGGACTGGTAGCAGCCTCCGACAAGGAGGGGCGCTTCATGCCGCGCGTGATGGACGGCAAGTGTGCCATACAGAGGCTTCCATACCGTAAGGAAACAGCCGCATACCCCTCCATCATCGAGCGTGGTACGACGCAGCGGTTTCTCGAACTGACCCACGATGTGTACGCGAAGCGCCTTGGTGGCGATATCGGCACCACGGTGCGCGTGGCCTTCACGGACGAGCCTGATACGCCCAAGGACAATACAGGAAGGTGGGTAGCATGGACGGCGGACTTCGCCGACGAGTTCCGCCGCCGCAAGGGCTACGACCTGCTGCCGTACGTTCCCGCGCTGGTCGCGGACGCGGGAAGGACCAACGACGCGCTCGCCCAGGTGAGGATCGACGTGCTGGATGTCCGCGCCGACCTGTACGTAGAGCGCTTCCTTTCGCCGATCCGCGACTGGTGCCGTATGCATGGCATGATGTCCGGCGGACATCTCAACAACGAGGACATTCCAGAGGAGGAGTTCCGCCTTGGACACGGCAGCCTGATGCGGAGCCTCCGCGCGATGGACGTACCGGGCGTGGACGTGATCTGGCGGCAGCTCTTCCCGGCATCGGACGGCAGGCCCGCGACAGTCAATCCGTTCCCGCGCTATGCGCCGTCGGCCATGCACCAGAACGGCGGCAGGTTTGCGCTCTCCGAATCGTTCGGTATCTTCGGCGATTCCATATCGCCGGCGCAGATGAAGTGGACGATCGACTACCAGATGGTCCGCGGCATAAACACATTCGTATTCGGATACCTTGCGCAGTCGAACGCGAAGCACTGGATGACTCTCTTCGAACCGCACTACGGGCCGTCGTCTCCCGTATGGGACTACATGCCGCACCTCTTCCGGTACATCGAGCGCACGAGCCGCTTCGTCTCGCAGGGCAGGCCTGGCGCGGAGACGGTGGTGCTCTTCAATTCGCGCGCGTTCTGGGCGGGCAAGGCGCACCAGGACAAGGCTTCCAAGGCCCACTACGCGGTTGCGGCCGAGCTCGACGCGATGAACTGCGAATACGACTTCGCCGAGGATCGCTCCCTTGCCGAGGCTGATGTGACGCCCGGCGGACGCCTGAAGGTCGGCGCGATGGAATACCGGGCGGTCGTACTGCCGAGCGAGGCGTTCATGCTTCCGGCAGCCAAGGCGAAGATAGCCGCGTTCGAATCAGCCGGCGGCATTGTGGCGCGGGGGCTGGATCTCTCGCGCGTGCCGCGTGCCCTTGCTGTCTCCGGCGACGGGGCTCGGGCGATCCGCGTGCTATCGCGCATCGACGGCGCCCGGCGAATCTGGTTCGTGATGAACGAGGACATGCAAGTGCGGAACGTAGAGCTCTCGTTCCCGGGCGGTGGACGCGTGCTCCGCTACGATCCGGAGCGCGATGCCTTCGAGAATGCCGCCGACAATGGAACTGTTCGACGCGAGTTCGCCCCTGGCGAGACGGCCATCTACGTGGCGGGCGAGTCCTCGGTCGCCGCTTCGCCGGTACGGTATGCCGGGCGCACGCTGTCGCTGGACTCCGGATGGAGCCTCCGTGCGATTGCCTCGTACGAGGCCGGCGTGGAAGATTTCACGATCAAGCCGTGCACGGATGGGCTACGGGCCGTTTCGCTCGGCGACTGGCGGAGCCTGCTGGGCGAGACATTCAGCGGCAAGGTGCTCTACCGCGTGGAATTCGATTCGGACGTCTCCGCCGACGCCCTGCTGGACCTGGGCGAAGTGAAATGGTGCGCCTCGGCCCGGTTGAACGATGACGATCTTGGATCGCGGTTCTTCGGTCCGTTCCGCTGGCCGGTCAAGGTGCGGAAGGGGCGCAACGTCCTGGAGGTGACGATCGCCAACCTGCTGGTCAACCAGGTCGGCAACGATGCCATCCGCGACAGGATAGTCCGCGACTACCAGCCGAACGGAAGATACGACAACTTCCAGCGTCCATTCGACAAGCTCAACCATGAAAGTGGGCTCTTCGGCCCGGTGACCATCCGCTTCGCACGATAGGTGGTCTTGACGCGGCGGCCTGCATGTGCTAGAATCTCCGTGTCTGCGGCAATCTTGCCGCGTCATTCCAACACAAGAGACAAGGAAGCGAGAAATGAAGGTAAAGCTGGCGGTGGCGGCCGCGTGTGCCGCCGCAGTTGTGATGGCGTTCGATTGCTCGCCTGCGGCCAAGGCCAAGGCGCGCGATTTCATCGACAATGAGAAGCAGTTCCATCTGGGATTCCTGCCGACAGAGCAGTCCAACCCGATAACTGCCACTCTGGAGGAGGATTTCAAGCGCTCCTTCCTTGCGGGCGTGCAATGCCTGCAGCGCGGCGACAGGCAGATACCCATCACGATGCGGCATGTCTTCGCGGGTGAGAAGTTCGAGAAGCTCGTGGCGTCGATGGTCGATACCCTCAAGGCGCCCAAGGGCCGCATCATCTTCTCGGGTTGCGGCGCGACAGGGCGGCTTTCCATACTGCTCGAGTCCATGTGGCGCGACTTCTTCCACCGTCGCGCGGCGGAGCTTACGCCCGCTGAGCGCGCCCTTGCCGACCGTAGCGCGTCTATCATGACCGGCGGCGACTTCGCCCTCATCAAGTCGGTGGAGTTCTTCGAGGACTTCGCTGAGGGCGGCGCGCGCCAGGCCAAGGCGCTCGATGTAGGTGAAGGCGATACCTTCGTGGCCATCACGGAGGGCGGCGAGACGTCGTCCGTCCTCGGCACCCTCAAGTACGCGGCCGCCCACGGGGCCAGGTGCTTCCTCGTGTTCAACAACCCCGCCGACGTGCTGCGGGGATATCTGGACCGCTGCCGCGAGGCGATCGACAACCCCAAGGTGACCGTCATCGACATCTACTGCGGCTCCATGTCGCTCGCAGGCTCCACGCGCATGCAGGCCACTAGTTCAGAGCAGCTGCTCGGCAGCTGCGCGCTCGAGGCGGCATTGGTGCGGATGATGCCGCGCTTTGCGAAGGAGACCGCGCGCGACTACACCGTGGCCTTCGAGACGCTTCTTGCCGGGCTCGAGTCGCCCGGTGGACGTGCCGGGCTCGTCAAGGCCATCGCCTTCGAGAAGGGCGTATACGACAGGCACGGGCGTATCACGTACCTGGCCGACAAGTGCATGCTCGACCTTTTTACCGACAACACCGAGCGCTCCCCGACGTTCATGCTGCCCCCGCTCAGGTCCAGCCGCGACAAGAATCTGGCGCAGAGCTGGGCGTTCGTGAAGAACCCGCTCCATCCGACCGTGGAGTGCTGGAGCGAGATGATGCGCCGTCATCCGCGCTGCCTGGAGTTCACGTCCGAAGACGCCCGCTCGCTCGGCATGCCGCAGCGCTTCATCGACAATCCTCCGCTCATCAAGTACTCCGACCTCGTCACCTACATGATCGGCTGCGAGCCCGCTCCGGAGCGCATCGCAGGCTACGAACGCGCTGCGGCCGTGATGCTCACGGTTGGCGACAAGCCGACGGCCTACATCGATGCCGCGAACCGTCTGGCGGCGGCCTGGCCCGAGAAGGTGGAGTTCCACATCGGTCCCGTGCCGACCGATGGCATCTGGGTGAAGATGGACATCGCCGACTCGCCGCTCGAGATCTGGAAGCACCTCGCCGTGAAGCTCGCGTTCAACTGCCTCTCCACCGGCACGATGGCGGCAATGGGCCGCGTGGCCGGGAACTGGATGAGCTGGGTGTCGATCTCCAACAAGAAGCTCATCGACCGCGGAATACGCTTGCTGGTGGAACTGGGCGGCGTGGACTACGAGGAGGCCGCGCAGAGGCTCTTCGCCGCTGAGGAGTGGGTGGAGTCCCAGGACTGGACCGGCAAGGAGACGCCCTGCGCCGTGCAGGTGGCGCTTGCGCGCATACGCGCCGAGAAGAAGTAGGGGAGACGGGGAACGGCGCCGTGACGGTCCTGCTCCATTCCTGCTGCGGCCCGTGCGCCAGCGCATGCGCGCCGCGTCTGAGGAACGCCGGGCACGCGGTGACGCTCTTCTTCTCGAACTCCAACATCGACACACGCCAGGAGTTCCTTCGCCGCCTCGATGCACTGCGCGCGCTGGGTGCGGCGGAAGGCATGGAGGTGGTGGCCGACGAGTACGACCACGACGACTGGCTCGACAAGGTGGCGAAAGGGTTCGAAGACGAGCCGGAGAAGGGGGCGCGCTGCGCTAGATGCTTCCGCTACAACCTGCTGCGTGCGGCGCGCCATGCCGCCGGGTGCGGGCTGGAGGCGTTCACCACGTCGCTCACTGTATCGCCGCACAAGGTGTCGAAGATGGTGTTTGAGGCCGGCAGGGACGCCGCCTGGGAGATGTCCGTCGCGCCATGCGGCGGAAGCTCGACGGCTGCGCCGGTCTTCCTCGAGGAAGATTTCAAGAAGCAGGATGGTTTCCTGCTTTCGCTGCGGCGCAGCGCGGAGCTTGGACTGTACAGGCAGGACTACTGCGGATGCGAATTCTCGCGCGCCGCCGGCGAACGGAGGTACGCCACAGGAAGGGTTGCATGACATGATGGATATGCTTAAAGATGCTGCGGCATTCGCTTCGGCCTGCCGCGAGGAGCTCACCGGGAACATACTCCCGTTCTGGCTCAAGCACGGCTGGGACCGCGAGCATGGCGGTGTGTACACCTGCCTTGATCGCGACGGTACGCTCATGGATCCAACCAAGAGCGTATGGTTCCAGGGCCGTTTCGCGTACGTGCTGTCGTATGCGTGCAATGTCCTCGGCAGCAGCGATGAATGGCTTGCGGCGGCGAAAAGCACGATAGACTTCTTCGAGAGGCACTGTTTCGATGCGCGCGGACGCATGTACTTCGAGGTTGCGGCCGATGGCACGCCACTCAGGATGCGCCGCTACGTATTCTCCGAATGCTTCGCCGCGATAGCCCTGGCGGAATACGCGAAGGCCGCCGGCGATGGCGCCGCCGCCGAGCGTGCGGTCGATCTCTTCCGGCGGATACAGGGCTTCATGCGCGATCCTTCGATGATGCCGCCGAAGTACGAGCCCGCGTTCGCGGCGCAGGGGCATTCGCTAACGATGATCCTCATCAACGTGGCGACAGTGCTCAAGCAGGTGTCCTCCGCGCCCGAGCTCGACATGCAGATCGATGAATCGATCGACAGGCTACTTCGCCATTTTCTGCACCCCGAGTTCAAGTGCGTGCTGGAGACCGTGGGGCCGAACGGAGAGTTCATCGACACCATCGCCGGCCGTACCATCAATCCCGGGCACGCGATCGAGACGAGCTGGTTCCTCATGGACGTCGCCCGTGCGCGCGGCGACAACGCTCTTCTCTCGGAAGCGCTGAAGATACTCGACTGGTCCTGGGACTGGGGCTGGGACGCCGACATGGGCGGCGGCATAATATCGTTCCGCGACTGCCGTAACTTCCCGCCGCAGTGTTACGAGCAGGACATGAAGTTCTGGTGGCCGCAGTGCGAGGCCGTGATAGCCAACCTCACGGCCTACAAGGCGACCGGCGAGGATCGCTACCTCGCGCATTTCCGCCAGGCCGCCGAATGGGCGTGGAACCATCTGAAGGATCCGTTGCATCCTGAATGGTTCGGCTATCTGCACCGCGACGGCACCGTCGCCCAGCCGGCGAAGGGCAATCTCTTCAAGGGGCCGTTCCACATCCCGCGCATGCTCGTGCGCTGCGCAGGGGGCGATGCCGCACGTTCTTCCGCGGAGGCATGACCATGGAATGCGCAAAGGGCGCGGCCGCCATACTCCTGTGCGCCGGCAAAGGCACGAGGATGGGCGATGACTCGCGCAACAAGGTATGCTTTGACTGCGCGGGCGAGCCTGTCGTCAAGCGCATAGTCCACAACATGAGAGCTGGTGGGGTGGAGCGCTTCGTGGTGGTCATAGGCCATCGCGCTGAGAGCGTAATGGCCGCCCTCGATGGCGAGCCTGGCGTAGTATATGCCTACCAGAAGGAGCAGCGCGGCACAGGGCACGCGGCCCAGTGCGGACTCCGGGTGCTGCGCGACATCGGCTATTCCGGCAGGGTGGTCGTTTCCATGGGCGACAAGATAGTCGCCCCGCACGTTGTCGCGGCACTTCTGGAGAAGGTCGGCGCGGCCAAGGCCGTGCTGGGTATGCAGCCTATCGCCGCCAATCCGCATGGCGGACATGTGATGATGGCGGAAGGGCAGGTATGCGGGATTGTCGAATTCGCCGATGCCGCGCTCATGTCCCTTGCGGGCGTGCCGCCGGCCGGACGGCAGTGCCGTCTGGAGGCGCTTGGTCTCGCAGGCGCCAAGATCCGCAAGACGCTCGAACGCGCCGCTGCCGCCGAACCGTCCCGCTCGCTCGAACTTGCGGGACGCGAGTTCACCGCGGATGAGATCCTTGCCACGCCCTACGTCAACGCCGCGCTCTACTGCTTCGATTCCACCGCGCTCTGGGATGCGCTTGGACAGTGCCGCAGCGACAACGCGCAGGGGGAGATATATCTTACTGACGTGTTCTCGTCGTTCGCCCGCACGGGCGACGTGGCCCACTACGAGGTTTCCGATCCCAACGACCTGCTCACCTATTCCACACGTCCGGAGCTACGCCGGATGAGTTGGCTCTTCCTGCGGAAGGCGTCCGAGATGCGCGCCGCCATGGCGGGCGGCGAACTGAGGGGGATGTTCGCCTCAATATACGGCGAAGAGGCCGTATCGGCGCAGGAAAGGCGCTACGTGGCGCTCGCCGATGCCTTCATCAAGCGCTATGGGGATGTCAAGATGCTGGTCGCGCGGGCGCCAGGCAGGGTGAACCTCATGGGCCGGCATGTGGAGCACCGGGGCGGCGGCATCAACGTGTTCGCCACATCGTGCGATACGGTGATCATGGCGTCGCCGCGCGATGACGACGTGGTGCGCATCGCGGACATAGAGCCGGGCTATCCAGCCGTTTCATTTGGCATCGGCGAGACGCTTGCCCTGGGTTCGCGCGAGAGCTGGCTGGACTATCTCTCGTCCGCGCCCGTCAAGGATGCGCTCGCGGCGAGCCGCGGGCACTGGTCCAACTATGTCAAGTCCGCGGTGCTGCGCTTCCAGATGGCGTCGGACCTGCCGCTTTGCGGGATGGATCTCGTGTGCGGCGGCGACATACCTGTGGCGGCAGGGCTTTCGTCGTCCTCCTCGATCGTGGTGGCGGTGGCCGAGGCTATCGTGGCGCTCAACGCGCTGAACATACCGGTGCGCGAGTTCGTGGATCTATGCGGCGAGGGGGAATGGTTTGTGGGATCGCGTGGCGGCGCGGGCGACCATGCGGCGATAAAGTGCGGCAGGCCTGGGTGCATCACGCATCTGGACTTCAAGCCGTTCTCCGTGGGCGCTACTGCGCCGTTTTCGCCGGAATACGCTATCATCGTGGCCAACAGCCTGGAGCAGGCGAAGAAGTCGGAAGGCGCGCGCGACCGCTTCAACGCCCAGGTTGCCGCTTACGAATTCGCCTTTCTGCTCATCAGGCGCGCATTTCCGGAACAGCCCCTTGCCGTGTTCAGGGACCTTGCAGCGGTCCGCCCGTTCGCCCAGATATACCGCATGCTTCGTACCCTGCCGGAGACAGTCACGCGAGCGGGGCTGCGCGAGCTGCTGCCCGAGTCTGGACGTCGACTCGACGAGCTCTTCGCCACGCATGCCGATCCGGGTGCCTACCATCTCCGCGAGGTGGCGCTCTTCGGCATCTCGGAATGCGCGAGGTCGGCACAGTTCATGGACATGCTTGTGAAGGGCGGCTACGAGCGCATTGGAGCGATGATGAAGACGAGCCACAATGGCGACCGCGTACCGGCGAAGCCGGTCACGGATGAGGTCCTGGACGGACTTGCCGTGGGCGATGTGGATGTCGCCAGGGCGAGCGGAGGGTATGCATGCTCCACGCCGCGCATCGATGAGATGTGCGATCTTCTGGATTCCACCCCCGGCGTGCTTGGCAGCCAGCTTGTTGGCGCGGGGCTTGGCGGCTGCGTCGTGGCGCTTGTGCGGAAGTCGCAGGCGCAGGCGGCAATCGATGTGCTCAACGCCTCGTACTACGGCGCGCACTCCCTTGCCCCGGCGGCGGCGGTGTACAGTCCCGCCTGCGGTTCTTCCGTGATCTACTGAGCTTCTTCTACGGACGGCTGCGATGTTTTCATTCTCGGACAAGGAAGAGCGCGACTCCATAGCCATAGTGGGGCTTTCTTGCCGTTTCGCCGATGCGCCGAATCCGGGGATCTTCTGGCGGAACATCATGGACGGGCGTTCGTCGCTCACCGCGCTCACGGGCGAGGCGGCGCTTCCCGTAGGCGCGCATCCGCTCTTCGACAAGGCGTATCCTGCGGTCGCCGGGCAGCTCGGCCGCCTGTACGCCTGCATCCCCGCGCAGCAGACATTCCCGCGGCAGATGAACAAGGGCGAGAACCAGGATCTCTACTTCGCTGTGCAGCTGGCGTTCGACGCCCTGGCAGACGCCGGATACCGTCCGCATTCCCCGGAACCGGTTCGCGGCACGGTTCGCTTCGCGTATGCCCAGCTTTTCAACGCCTCCACGGTCAACTGGCTTGAGCATACGTTCTTCATCGACCAGACGATGGCGATCATGCGCAGCTGGAACAGGAACGCGCCCGACGAATGGTTGGATTCGGTGCATGAGCATTTTCTGGAATCCCTGCCCGCCCCCAACGCGGATTCCTTTCTCGCCGCCGCAGGCCACAGCATGGCTGACTGGATAGCGCGCGAAAGCTCGTTCACAGGCGCCGCGACATCGCTCGATGCAGGTGTCCTTTCCGCAACGGCCGTGCTGGAACAGGCCATAGACGACCTTGCATCGGGACGGGCGGACGTTGCCCTCGCCGGAGCGCTCATGCCGCCGTTGAGCACCTCGCTTCTGCAGGGGATAGCCGGCAAGGTACGCTTCACCCGCGAGCGTTCGCTCGTGCCGTTTGCGCGCGATGCGGATGGTACCGTGCCGGGGGAAGGCGGCGCCTTCTTCGTGCTGAAGCGTCGGCGTGATGCGCTTGCCGCGAAGGATCGCATCTATGCGCTTGTGCGGTCTGCCGTGTCGGGAATGGCCGGTACAGGCGATCTGCTTGCGGAGGCTGCCGCGATGGCGTCGCGTCCGAAGGCGGAGGTGCCGGTGACCTCCATACAGCTTATAGAGGCCGATGGCAGCGGCATACCTGAGGTGGATGCCGCGGAGGTGGACGCCGTGATGAAGCTTTGGGGCGAGCACAAGGCCGGAGGACCGCTGGTAGGCATAGGCAGCGTGAAGGGGAACATCGGCCACTGCTTCAGCGCTTCGGGCGCTGCAGGGCTTCTCAAGACGGCCCTTGCGCTCAACTGCCGCGTTCTGCCGCCGCAGATATCCACCGATCGTCCATTGGATGCGCTCTCGAACCTCGGCTCGTCGGTGTACCTGCTGAATTCCCCGCGTCCATGGATCGTGGGCGACAGGACCAAGGCCCGGCGCGCCGCGCTCTTCTCCCGTAACTTCAACGGCCGTGCATCCGTGGTGCTTCTCGAGGAGGAGCCTGAGGGCCGTGCATAGCTCCGCCCCTGCGAAGTTGGTTTTAGGTCTTTTGGACGGCGGCGATTTAGTGTATAATAGCAGGGATGTTTTCTGCTGACGACAAGCAAGAAGTCGCGAAGACGCGCTACAGCGAACTGGTGCTGGTCGCGGCGCGCGATGTGCCGGATCTCTGCAACGAGATCAGGCGTCTGGCCGGTTTTCTCGGCCAGGCTCCGGGTGTGCCGCTGCGGGATGTCGCCTACACATGCGCCTCGGCCTACAAGGCGCTGGAGGAGAAGAACGCAGTCCTTGCGCTCGTTGTGTCATCGGTGCCAGAACTGCAGGC
>JAFXTB010000172.1 GCA_017525225.1 Kiritimatiellia bacterium | reverse complement strand
TGTCGGGGAACAGGAAGCGGTGGATCCCTATGCAAAGGCAGTCGGCGTGAACGGAGACCGGGGCATGGTGATTGACCTGGACACCACGGATCCAAACGCCGTGATCGTCTGCTCCATCGAGAACATGGACCCGATGGGCGTGCATACGGGAGACTCCATCACCGTTGCGCCGATACAGACCCTCACCGACCGCGAATACCAGCAGATGCGCGACGATTCCATACGCGTCCTCGAGACGATCGGCATCGAGACGGGCGGATCGAACGTGCAGTGGGCGGTGAACCCCCGGACGGGGCGGCGGTGCATCATTGAGATGAATCCTCGCGTCAGCCGCTCGTCTGCGCTCGCATCGAAGGCCACGGGCTTCCCGATCGCCAAGATCGCCGCGCTTCTGGCCGTGGGCTATACGCTCGACGAGCTCGCCAATGACATCACGCAGGTGACACCGGCCTGTTTCGAGCCGGCACTCGACTACGTGGTGGTGAAGGTACCGCGTTTCACCTTCGAGAAGTTCCCCGGCGCCGACAGGCGGCTCGGCACGCAGATGAAGTCCGTGGGCGAGGCGATGGCGATCGGCCGCACGTTCAAGCAGGCGTATCTGAAGGCGGTACGCTCGCTGGAGGCTCCGCTCGCCGGGCACGATGCGAGCGCGTTCGATCCCTGGTTCAAGGCGCAGCTGGATGAGATCGAGGCGTTTCGCGCATTTCTCAAGAAGGCGGCCCTGCCAGAGAATGCCCTGCCTGAACTGCCCGCCGACATACTTCGCCAGGCAAAGGTGTTCGGCTTTAGCGACAGGGAGATCGCCGCGGCGATCGGCTCGGATGAGATCACGGTGCGGAGGAATCGCATCGCGCTTGGCATAAGGCCTGAGTTCGGCGAGGTGGATACCTGCGCCGGCGAGTTCGAGGCCAGGACGCCGTACTACTACAGCTACTATTCGGCCGAAGGTCATGCGCCTTTGGCGAATGTTGCCAATGTGGAAATGTTGCCAATTCCCAATACCAATTGCCAATTGGGTAATGGCAACACTGGCAACATTGGCAACACTGGCAACATTGGGAAAATCATGGTGCTCGGCGGTGGCCCGAACCGCATCGGCCAGGGCATCGAGTTCGACTGGTGCTGCTGCCATGCGGCGTTCGCCCTGCGTGCGCGCGGCTGCGAGGTGGTGATGGTCAACTCCAACCCAGAGACCGTCTCCACCGACTATGACACGTCGGACAGCCTCTACTTCGAGCCGCTCACGTTCGAGGACGTGATGGAGATATACGAGCGCGAGAAGTGCGATGGCGCCATCGTGCAGTTCGGGGGGCAGACCCCGCTCAACCTTGCCGAGCGCCTTGCGGAAGCGGGCGTTAACGTGCTGGGTACCTCGCCGCATGACATCGCCCTCGCAGAGGACCGCGACTTCTTCCGTGCGCTAGTGGAGGAGGTGGGCGTGAAGCAGCCTCCGAGCGGGATCGCGCACACGGTCGAGGACGCCTTGAAGATCGCTGAAGAGATCGGCTATCCCGTGCTGGTGCGTCCATCGTTCGTCCTGGGCGGCCGCGGGATGGCCATAGTCTACCACGAGGACCGCCTGCGCGAATATGTCGAAGAGGCTATCCGCATATCGGGCGGGTCGCAGGGCGCATCCTCCAGCCCTTCGTCCAGGCCGATCCTGATCGACAAGTTCCTGACCCACGCCATCGAGCTCGACGTTGACTGCGTCTCGGACGGCGAAAGGACGGTCGTGGGCGCGATCCTCGAGCACATCGAGGCGGCCGGCTGCCATTCCGGCGACGCCGCCGCCGTCACGCCCCCCGTGTCGCTTTCGGCGGAGACGATCGCAGAGGTCAACTCGATCGCCCGCAAGTTCGCCGAGCGGCTGCACGTGGTGGGTCTTATGAACATACAGCTTGCCGTGAAGGACGGCGAAATCTGGATGATAGAGGTCAATCCCCGCGCCTCCCGGACCGTGCCCTTCGTCTCGAAGGCGGTGGGCTGGTCGCTCGCCGGCGTCGCAGCCAGGGTGATGGCGGGCGAGAGGCTCGCAGACCTTGTAGGCGATGGCGCCAGACCATCGTACTTCTGCGCGAAGGAGGCGGTGTTCCCGTTCGTGAAGTTCCCTGGCGCGGACATCACGCTCACGCCCGAGATGAAGTCTACGGGCGAGGTGATGGCGTTCGGCCGCGATGCGGCGACGGCCTACTACAAGAGCCAGATCGCCGCCGGAAGCCCGCTGCCGCTCAAGGGCGGCGTGATCCTTTCCGTCCGCGACGAGGACAAGGCGGAGGTGGTCCGCCTTGCAGGTAGGCTTGACGCCCTGGGCTTCGAGATCTGGGCGACACGCGGCACCTCGACGCGGCTATGGAAGGCGGGCGTGGAGTCGAACGCGCTATACAAGATCCCGCTGGGCTCGCCCAACGCCCTGGACCTGATCCATCGCGGCAAGGTGAAGTGGATCGTCAACACGCGCGAGGACGATGAATCGGCGCATTCCGACAGCCTGCGGATCAGGTCTGCCGCCGTAGCCGCCGGGGTACCTGTAACGACGACCCTCGCCGGCTTCGCCGAGGCGGTGAGGGGCATCGCCGCCGTATCCGATTCCTGCGCCGTACCGCCACGTTCGCTCCAGGAATGGCATGGCGGCCAGCCGGCGGCGTAGCCGCCACCGTCACTTCATCGCATCGATCATCGCCGAAAGCTTTGCCGCGGCGCGTCCCGAGTCGATGGACTCGCCCGCCATCGCAAGGGCTTCCGCGTAGCTGCCCGCCTTGTCGGCCACGACGATTACGGCCGCGGCGTTCTCCACCGCCGCCGCGCGGTATGCGCCGTGGTCCTCGCCCTTGAGCACGGAAAGGAGTATCCGCGCGTTCATCGCGGCGTCGCCGCCCCTGATCGCCTCCACGGGGAAGCGCGCGCCGTATTCCCTGCCGGCGTCGAGAAGGATGTTCTTCACCGCTCCGCCCTCCAGGGTCGAGATGAAGGTGAATCCATCGGGGCTGATTTCATCGAGCCCGCCACCGGATACCACCATCGCCCGCACCGAACCGAGCATGCCGAGCGCCTCCGCGACCGCCATCGCGATCTTCTCCTGCGGCACCCCGATGACATGCCTCTTTGCGCCTGCGGGATTGGTAAGTGGGCCGAGCAGGTTGAAGACGGTGCGGAAGCCGAGCGTGCGCCTCACCGGCGCGGCGAACTTCATCGCCGGATGAAGCTCCCTGCAGAAGAGGAATCCCACGCCCGTGCGGCGCACGCATTCCGCCATCCGCTGCGGAGCTGCCGCGAGGTTGAGGCCCAGCTCGCGCAGCACGTCGGCCGAACCGCACATGGATGTGGAGGCGATGTTGCCGTGCTTGGCGATCGTGACGCCCGCGCCGGCCGCGATGAACGCCGCGGTCGTCGACACGTTGAAGGAGTTGGATCCGTCGCCGCCAGTGCCGACGATGTCGACGATGTCGAGGTCGTGCAGGTCGATCTTCACCGCCGCGTCAGACATCGCCCTTGCCGCGCCGGCCAGCTCGCCCGCCGTGACGGGGTTCTTCGCTATCGCCGTGAGGAACGCGGCCAGCTCCGGTTCGCCCACCTCGCCCGCAAGGATCGACGCGAAGAACCCCTCCGCCTCCGCCTCGCTCGGAGTCGTGCCGTCGAGGGCCCTTGCTATCACGGACTTTCTGACGGATGGCGGCATGGACTTCCTTGTCCGCCGGCCCGTAGCCATCTCGAGGAAGTTGGCGAGCTGGCGGGCACCGAGCGGCGTCCCTATGGATTCAGGATGATACTGGAGCGATTCTATCGGCAACGTCCTGTGGCGAAGGCCCATGATCTCGCCGTCCTCGGACTCCGCTGTCACCACGAGGCAGTCCGGAAGCGACTCCCTTTCCACCGCGAGCGAGTGGTAGCGCATTGCAGTGAAGCCCTGGTCCAGCCCTTCGAAAAGCCCCTTGCCGTCGTGGCGGATGCGGCTGGTCTTGCCGTGCATGAGGCGCTTGGCCGGCACGATGCGTCCGCCGAACGCCTGCGCGATGGACTGGTGT
Source organism: Kiritimatiellia bacterium (assembly GCA_017525225.1). Taxonomy (GTDB): domain Bacteria; phylum Verrucomicrobiota; class Kiritimatiellia; order RFP12; family UBA1067; genus RGIG6720. The sequence goes on along the minus strand of JAFXTB010000172.1, from coordinate 32,127 downwards.
CCGAGGCATACGCCCAGAAGCGGCACCTTTCCCGCGAACGCCTTGACTGCCGCGAGCGTGACGCCGGCGGAATCGGGGTTGCCGGGCCCTGGCGACAGCACGATCGCCTCCGGCGCCAGCGCCGCGATCCCGTCCACGTCGATCTCGTCGTTGCGCACGACCTTCATGTCCGCGCCCAGCGCGCGCAGCATCTGCACGAGGTTGTAGGTGAACGAATCGTAGTTGTCGATCATCAGGATCATTGCAGCTCCTCCGCGAACCGTACCGCCTCGAACACGGCCTTCGCCTTGTTTATGGTCTCTTCGTATTCCTTCTCCGCGCTGGAATCGGCAACGATGCCCGCGCCGGAGCGCATCGTCACGCGGCCGTCCTCCCTGACCAGCGTGCGTATGACTATCGCGAAGTCCATGTCGCCCGTAAGCGAGAAGTATCCGGCCGCTCCGCCGTAGATGCCCCGCGGCGACTTCTCGTATTCGGCGATCAGCTCCATCGCCCGCACCTTCGGCGCGCCGGAGAGCGTCCCGGCCGGGAACGTCGCCCTGAGGAGGTCGAAGCCGTCGCGGTCCCTTTCCAGCGTGCCGGTGACGTTGCTCACCAGGTGCATCACGTGCGAGTAGCGTTCCACGTGGGCGAATCCCTCCACCTTCACGCTTCCCGTCTCGCACACGCGGCCGAGGTCGTTCCTTCCCAGGTCCACCAGCATCGTGTGCTCCGCGTTCTCCTTAGGGTCGGCCTTCAGGTCGCGTTCAAGCTCGGCGTCGCGCAGGGGCGTGTCGCCCCGCGGCCTCGTGCCGGCGATCGGCGCGGTGGAGGCGGTGCGGCCGGACAGCTTTACCAGCTCCTCCGGAGACGATCCTATCAGCGTCCTGGGGCCGATGCGCATGAAGAAGTTGTACGGCGAAGGGTTTATGGTGCGCAGCGCCCTGTAGAGCGAAAGTCCCGATACGCCAGTCTCGACGGTGAACTTCTGCGACGGTACGATCTGTATCACCTCGCCCGCCTTGATTGCCGCCTTGCACTTCGCGACCATCTCGCAGAACTCGTCCTTCGTCATCTCGGGCTGCACGTCATGGGCCTGGGGGGGCACCTTCGGCTTGTTTCCGTCAGCTGCCCGTTTGTCCATCAGGCGTGCGATGGATTCCGCGCTGAGGATCCTGTCGTATATCGCCTGGATGCGGTCCATGGCGGCGGAATACGCCCCCTGCCGAGACGTATCCGCGACCACCACCACGGTCACGGTGTCGCGCACGTTGTCGAACACGAGGAACGCATCGCACATCAGAAACGCCATCCTCGGGGTTCCCTCCTCGTGCCTCAGTTTCACCTTCGGCTCGAAAAGGTCCACGGCGTCGTAGGCAACGTATCCCACTGCTCCGCCCTGAAAGGAGGGAAGTTCGGGCGCGGCGGCATAGCGCATGGCCTTGAAGCGCTCCTTGATCTCGCGCAGGGAGTCCTCGCCCTCGATGCGCCTCGAAGGTTCGATGCCGAGGTACGAATACCTGCCGCGCGTCTCGCCGCCCGCCACGCTTTCGAGCAGGAACGCCTCCTCGTCGTCGTCCAGACGCGAAAGCGCCGCCACGGGCGTTTCGCGGTCGGCCAGGAATTCCTTGAATACGGCCACCCGGCCCGCGCCCTCGGCGCGTCGGTTGAACTCCTCCTCTGACAGTATCTTCAGCATTGCAGGATCTCTTTCCTTGGTATCATCTACGCTCCGCCTGCGCCGGCGCCTCCACGACCTCTATGCCGGCAGGCACTTCGAACGAGAACACCGGCTTGCCGTTCTCATGCCGCCACGCCGATCGTATCTCGCCGTAGGGTGTACGGTGCGTGGCCGAGAACGACTCCACGCCCTTCAGGACATGCGGCCTTATCGCCACCTTCTTGAAGCCCGGCTCGACAGGTACGATCCCCGCCGCGTACTCGTATGCCCAGGCCGAGAGGTCGCCGAACATGATGTGGTTGTGCGAGGCGGTGTCGTCCCACTTCTCCCGCAGGCTGCCGTCGCCGAACTGGAGCCAGTGCGCCCAGCCTGGGACGTTCGGCTGTACGAAGAGCCTGAACGCATCGTCCGCATGGCCATGCTCCGCCAGGACGCGCGGCACCCACTTCGCGCCGAGGATGCCGAAGTAGGCGCCGTGGCTGCGTCTGCGCACGGTCTCCACCAGGCGGCGCACGACCTTCGCCTCCTCGCCATCGGCGCAGAGCCCCTTGAAGTAGAGCGGTGCCGCGAGCGAGGTGAGCTGTCCGTCCGCATACAGGCCGTCGCCCTTGTAGAACGCCTTGTTGAACGCCTCCCTGATGCGTCCGGCGGCGTCGGTCCGCTCCTCTGCATAGGCTGGTTCTCCGAAGCGCCTGGCCCAGAACGCAAGGCGGCGGTTGAAGAGGTATACGAATGCGCTGTCGGTGAGCCGCGTGGGTGCCATCTTGCTTCTCTCGTGGTCGCACCAGTCGCCGAGGCCGTAGTCGAAGAGACCGTCGTCGTCCGCCTTCTCGGAGATGAAGGCGAGATACCGCTTCATCGCCACGTAGGCTTCGCGGGCCGGGGCATCGTCGCCGTGGAAGCGGTATATCTGCCAGGGTATCTCGAAGAGGACGGCGTCCCATGCAGGCCCCGAGCCCCAGAAGAAGCCGAACTTCGGCGAGCACGGGAGGATGCACGGAACCGCGCCGTTCGGGCGCTGAAGGTCGAGCATCATGCGGAGGAAATGCACGTAGCTCGCCCGCGAGTCGAAGTTCCAGAGCCCTGTCTCCATCGCCAGCTGCGCGTCGCCCGTCCAGCCGTTCTTCTCGCGGTGCGGGCAGTCGGTGGGGATGCCGACGAAGTTCGAGAGATAGCTGCGCTCGGTCGCCGCCTGGAGTGCGGCGAAGGTTCCGTCGGACGTGGCGAGCGTACCCGCGCGGGCGAAGTCCGAATGCACGAAACGCGCCCGGATCGACTTGATGCGAACGTCGCCTGTGAGCGTCGCCGCCACGTAGCGGAAGCCGTGGTATGTGAAGCGCGGATGCCATCTCTCGCCGCCGGCGCGCCCTGCGAGCGTGTATTCGTCGTGCGCCACGGGCCGCTTCTCGCCACGGCCCTGCGTGAGGCTCTTCACATGTCCCAGCAAGGTCTTGTTGCTGGTGATCGATTCATCGTAGTCGAGCGCGACCTTTGCGCCTGCCGCGCCCTCCACCTCGATCTCGCACCATCCGGCAATGTTCGCGCCGAAGTCGTAGAGGTCCTGGCCGCCGGGCGTCCTGCAGACGCTCTTCGGCTCGAAGGTCTCGCCCTCGCGGCACGGGATGGAGTCCTCCGCGCTGACGATCCCCCACGGTGCGTATTTCTCCACCTTCGCGGGACGCTCCTTGATGCGCTGGCCCTCGCGCCGCGCATCGTACCATTCGCCGTTGCGCAGCCCGTTGAAGACGATTGGCGAGTCGTACGCCCGCCAGGAGCCGTCCGTTCTGAAAAGGGTCCTGCCGTCGCACGACATCTCGCCTCTGATCATCGGCGCGCTCCGCCAGGGCGCCTCGGCGAACCACCAGGCGTCGATCGTGAACGTGTTCTGCCATCCGTTCCCCAGCAGCACCTCGAGCGTGTTGTCGCCGGCCTTGAGCAGTGCCGTCACGTCGAAGTCGAGCGACGATGTGCGCCTGTCGGGTTGGCATGTCACGGGCGAAAGCACGTCCCTGCCCACCTTGCTGCCGTTCACAAACACCTCGCACCATCCCGCCACGGCCACGGTGAAGACGGCCTTCGCGGGCAGGGCGTCGAGATGGAAATCCTTCACCAGCACGGGCGCGGGGCTCTCCGGCTTGGCGCTGTCGCCCGAGATCCATCTAGCCGGCGCGGCGGCCGTCGCTCCCAGGATGGCGGTCGCTGCCGCCAGAGATAGAATTGCGTTGGTCTTCATGATGACAATGTCAGATCCCCTCTGCGGCCGTCCGTGCGCTCCAGGCCGGGTGGCATGGATACCTACGCGCGGGACACAGCCGCCAAGGGTTGTGAAGCGTCAATTATGCCAAATAGAAGCCCTCTGGACAAGAGGGAAAGAGTTAAAAATTTAAACCTCCTACCCGGCGTAGACCAGGTCCGGCGGCGGTTCCGCCGTGAATGTCATCGTCTCGCCGGTGATGGGATGCGGCAGGCAAAGCTGTACCGCATGCAGGAGTGGACGGCGCGGCGGATGCGCGAGACGTCGGTCGGCGGCCGCGTCGCCGTAGAGTGGATCGCCCACGATCGGATGGCCTAGATGCGCCGCATGCACGCGTATCTGGTGCATGCGCCCGGTATCGATCGTGAATTCCACCAGTGCCAGCGAGTGCCGCCGCGACAGCGTCTGCCAGTGCGTGACGGCACGCTGGCCGTTCCGTTCAACCACCGCCATGCGCTTCGCATCCCATCTCCTGCGTCCGATCAGCGTCTCCAGCGTACCCTCGCGCGGGCTGGGCGCGCCATGCAGCACGGCGAGGTACGTCTTGCGGATGCTGTCGTGGGCCTCGAACATCTGCCGCAGCCTGCGGTATGCGCGGCCGGTCTTTGCCACCACCATCACGCCGCTCGTCTCACGGTCAAGCCGATGCACGATACCAGGCCGTTCAACGCTTCCCACACCAGCAATGGATGGGCAATGGGCCAGGAGCGCATTGACCAGGGTGCCCGACGTGTGGCCGGGGGCGGGATGGACGATCATGCCGGCGGGCTTGTACACCGCGAGGATGTCGGCATCCTCGAAGAGAATGTCGAGCGGAATCCTCTCGGGGCCGGGCCGGGCGGGCGGAACGCCAGCTGGCCGCGTGCCGTTTCCTTTCCGCCGTATGTCGCTTCTGTCTCTCATGAGGATGTCCCGTAGTTCCCTGGACGGCGTAATTATACCAGATTTCCGGTGGCGCGGCATGCTTTTCGCTTGCGGGGTGGGCGGGGTATATGGTATAGTTGGTTCCATCGTCCAATCCAAGAAGGGAGACACTAGATGAAAATGCTGAAAATGGCGTCGATCGCAGGTACCATCGCCGCCCTGGCGGGCTGCGCCACGACGTCGGAGCCTGCATACGATACGCTCATCGCCCATCGCGGCGAATCCAAGGATGCGCCGGAGAACACGCTGCCGGCCTACAAGATGGCCGTTGACCGCGGCTTCGGCTTCGAATGCGACGTGTATCTGTCGAGCGACAAGCGCGTGTTCAGCTTCCACGACTCCAACCTCAAGCGCACCACGGGCAAGGACCTGCCCTGCACCAAGGCCAGCTGGGAGGAGACGATATCCAAGCTCGACGCCGGCAAGTGGAAGGGCAAGCAGTGGGCGGGCACGCGTCCGGCGCTTCTGGAGGAGATCCTCGAACTGGCCCGTGACGGACGGCAGATCTACGTCGAGGTCAAGGGCAACAATCCCGTGATCGTGCCGTACATTCGCGACATCTTCGCCCGCCAGACGAAGGCTACGCCGCGCAACGTGCTGTTCATCTCCTTCGGCCGGGAGATCTGCCGCGCGCTCAAGAAGCAGATGCCGGAATACCGCGTGTACTGGCTCGTCGGCTCGTCGGCCACCGTCGATTCGGTGCTCGCGACGCTGAAGGACCTCGGCGTGGACGGCGTGGACCAGCATTTCAACCCCAAGGTGATCACGGCCGAGTACATCGCCGCGATAAAGGCGGCGGGGTTCGAGTACCATTCCTGGACAATCGACAAACTTGACATCGCGCGCATGGCGTTCGCCCGTGGCGCGCAGACGGTGACGACCAACTGCGCCAAGAAGCTGCTCGACGAGTACAAGGCCGCCCGTTGACGCCCGGAGAGATGGCGATGTCCGAACCCCGCGTGGAAGGCTGGAAGCGCAGGCTGCTCGACCTGTCGCTCCGGAACCGGCTGCTGAACTGCCGGGACGGGAAGCTGGTGCTGCCGCTGGATTGCGACGACGTGGCCAGGCTGGAGGACCGGATATCCGCATCTGCATCCGTGGCCGTGGAGTCGTCGCTCGCTCCGCAGGAGACGGTACGACGGCTGAAGGAGATATACCGCGCAGGGCGCACGGCCATCGAGGAGGCCGGCGTGAACGCCACGTACGCCGCCGTGGGGTTCCTTGAATGGCGTGAACGCGCCGGGGCCGACACGGTTCGCCGTGCGCCGATACTCCTTGTGCCCGTCAGGCTGACGCGCCAGGGCGCGGCGTCCAGCTACCGCATGGCGCGGCTGGACGAGGATGCGCACGTCAACACCACGCTCGTGGAGTTCCTGCGCACGGAGTTCGGGCTGTCCGTACCCGGCATCGACCCGCTGCCGCAGGACGATTCCGGCGCGGACGTGCCGGCCGTCCTTGCGGCGTTCGAGGCCGTCGTGGCGGACCGGGGATGGAAGGTCGACCGCTCGGCGGCGCTCGGTCACTTCTCGTTCGGCAAGGTGGCGCTGTGGAAGGATCTCGGTTCAAGGCTCGACGAGATGCGCCGCAATCCGCTCGTCGACCATCTCGTCGCGCACGAAGGCACCTACGACGATTCCATCGCCGTGTTTCCGCCGGAGGACGTGGCGCGGCACATCGACCCGACCAACCTGTTCTGCCCGCTGGGCGCGGACGCCTCGCAGCTCACGGCCGTGCTCTACTCCGCTGTCGGCAAGACATTCGTGCTGCATGGGCCGCCCGGCACCGGCAAGAGCCAGACCATCACCAACCTGATCGTGCACAACCTCGCCCTCGGCCGACGCGTGCTGTTCGTCTCCGAGAAGAAGGCGGCACTCGATGTCGTGCATCGCCGCCTGTGCGCGGCCGGCGTGGGGCCGTTCTGCCTGGAGCTGCATTCCAACAAGTCCGGGAAGGGGCATGTGCTGGAGCAGTTCGCCGAGGCGATGGCCGTCCCGCCGACAGGCGCGCCCTCCGGATTTGCCGATGTGTGCCGGACGCTCAACCTCACGCGCCAGGAGCTGTCCGCCTACGTGCAGGCTCTCCACAAGGTGTGGCCCAACGGCCTGAGCGCGTACGACGTGCTCTCTCGTGCCGGCTCCGCGCATCCCGCCGCCTCGCCGGACTTCATCGCGACGGCCTGTGCCCGGCAGGACCGCGCCGCCGCCGATGCGCTTGCGCGGCGCGCGGGCGAGGTCGCCGCCGAATGGTCGGGCGTGGACGCCGAGGCGTTCCGTGCGCTAATGCCGGTTCGCGGCATGGCGTGGTCCCCCGACGTCGAAGGCAGGGTGGGCGAGGCGCTCGCCACGCTGATCGACGCGTTCGCCAGGGAATCCAACGGCGGCATCCTTGCCAAGCTTCGCAGGTGGTTCCTGTCGCTGCGCCTGCGCGGCGTTGTGCGCCTGCCGCTCGGCACGCCCGCCGCCGAAGGCCGCGCGAAGCTCGAGGCCGCGCGCGCGTATCTGGGCGCGTGCAGGCTCGTGTTCGCCTACCGCATGAAGCGCGCGGCCGCGATCGCGGACGGCATTGGCGCCTTTGCCGCCGCTCTCGAGGGCGGGGCGTTCACGTGCGCCGAGGCGGAGCGCGTGTTCGCCGATTCGTACGCCGCGAAGACGCGCAACGAGATCCTTTCGGCGGAACGGGCCCTGGCCGGCTTCTCCGGCGTGCGGCAGGAGGATCTGATCCGCAAGTTCCGCGAGACCGACCGGCTCATGTCCGAGGCCGTCAAGCGGAACGTGTTCGCGAGACTCGCCGCCCGCCTGCCTGACGGCAGGTCCGGCGATTGTCCGGACCGTTCCGAGCTGGGCATCCTCAAGCGTGAATGCGCAAAGAAGGCCAGGCAGAAGCCGGTGCGCCAGCTGCTCGCGGAGACGAAGGGTGTGTGCGCGCGCCTGAAGCCGTGCTTCCTGATGAGCCCGCTATCCGTATCGCAGTATCTGCCGCCGGATTCCGAGCCGTTCGACCTGGTGGTGTTCGACGAGGCATCGCAGATGCCGGTGTGGGACGCCGTCGGCGCGATCGCGCGCGGCCGCCAGCTGATAGTGGTGGGCGACCCGAAGCAGATGCCGCCCACGAACTTCTTCCAGAAGGGCGACGGCGCGGCGGACGACGAGCCGGGCGAAGGGGTGGAGGACCTTGAAAGCATTCTCGACGAGTCGCTGGCGCTCGGCCTGCATTCGGCCTACCTCGACTGGCACTACCGCAGCCGCGACGAGTCGCTCATAGCCTTCAGCAACGCGCACTACTACGGCGACAGGCTCAACACCTTCCCTTCCGCGCGCCATTCCCCGCGCCAGGGAGTGTCGCTGCACTTCGTGGAGGGCGGCGTCTACGACGCGCGCGGCAGGCGCACCAACGAGATGGAGGCCCGTGCCGTCGTGGACTGGATCTTCGCCGAGGCGGAGCGTCCGGACGCGCGTCCGATGGGTGTCGTAACCTTCAGCCTCGCGCAGAAGGACCTGATCGAAGACATGGTCGAGCGCCGGTGCGCCGAGCGTCCGGAGCTGGCGGCGTACTTCGACGAGTCGCGCGAGGATCCGTTCTTCGTCAAGAACCTGGAGAACGTGCAGGGCGACGAACGCGACGTAATGCTGTTTTCCGTGTGCTACGCGCCCGATGCGAACGGCGACTTCGCGATGAACTTCGGACCGCTGAACCGCGCGGGCGGCGAGCGCCGGCTCAACGTGGCCGTGACCCGCGCCCGCGAGCAGGTGGTGGTGTTCGCCTCCATCAAGCCGGAGCAGATCGACCTCTCGCGCACGAAGGCCATCGGCGCGGCGCACCTCAGGGAATTCATAGCGTACGCGATGCGCGGCGGCGTGGCGCCGTCAGGCGGCGGCACGGCGTCAGGCGGCGCCGCGCTCGGCGAGGTGGCGGAGTTCCTTGAAAGCCACGGATATTCGACGGTGTGCGGGGTGGGGGCGTCGAACCGCAGGGTCGACCTTGCCGTCAGGCGGCGCGGCAAGGAGGATGGATACCTCCTGGGCATCCTCGGCGACGGTCCGGGATACGGCGCCGACCGTACCGTGCGCGACCGCGACGCGCTGCGCGTGGATGTACTGCAGAACCTTGGCTGGAACGTGTTCCGCCTCTGGAGCGTGGACTGGGCGCTGGACCGCGCCGGCACGGAGAAGCGCCTTCTGGATGCGCTTTCGCGCCTGGAGGCCGACCCGTCGGCGAAGATCCCGGGGCCGGTATCGGTGCCGCCCGACGAGCTGAAGCGCGCGCTCAGGCCGCTTCCTCCGCCGGGACGCGCCTCTGCGGCGCCTCCGCGCCAGCGGCGCGCTGTCGACACCGTTCCGCCAGATGAGCTGCGCGCGATGCGCAACGACGTGCTGCGCACGTACGGGAGCTGTCCGGACGACGTGGTCTACCGCGAGATCACCCGCCGCCTCGGCTACGCTACAATGTCGCCGAAGGCCCGCGACCATCTTGCGCGCATCCTTGGAGGGAGCTGACGCACACCATGCGCGCAGAGCGTCCAGCCCGTGCACAGTCGCGCCTTTCCGCCTGGTTACTTTCAGCATGTCTGGCGCTGGCGCCGACCGTGCACGCGACGGACGTGACGCTTCTGATGTGCTACAGGCCGGACCATCCCGAGGACCCGGCCACCAGCCAGCTCATGCGCTTCGCCGCCCGGCATCCGGACATCCGTCCGCTGCAGTGGGGCGGACTCACCTTGCCTGGCGCGGGCGGCCGGGCGCAGTTCATGCTTGCTCTCGCGGGCGGCAGCGCGCCGGATGTCTACAAGGCCTGGTTCCACATACTGCGCCATGACATCGACAAGGGGTTCTGCTATCCGCTTGACGAATGGATACACCCAGGCACGGCCGGGGAATGGCCGGCCTGGAAGTCGGTGCCGGAGCTGTGGCGGCAGGTGGCCACGGCGAACGGCCATGTCTACGCCGTGCCTACGCCCGGTTTCGCGTACTATGGCATCGTATACCGAAAGGACCTTGTGGCGGCGGCAGGGCTGAATCCCGAGAGTCCGCCGGGCACGTGGGATGAATTCTTCGACTGGTGCACCAGGCTCACTCAACGGTCCAGGCACATCCCCGGCGCCACCGTGGCGCGCGGACAGCGGGCGTTCGCGGTGGAGTGCCGTCCGTGGGGATTCCTGCCGTGGGTGCAGGCCGCGGGCGGCGACGTGGTTCGCAAGTCGGGCGACGGTGGATCGTGGGAGGCCTGCTTCGATTCGCCGGCCGCGCTGCGGGCGGCGGCGTTCCTGCAGCGGCTCGTCGCCGCAGGGCTCGTTCGCCCGCTGCCGCAGCTGTCGCTTTCCAACGAGCTGGCGGACCTGTTCGTGCGAGGCGAGGTCGTAAGCGCGTTCGGCGGCGAGGATCTAGTGGTCTACCTGACGGAGCGGCTCAACTTCCCGCCGGAACAGATCGGACTGATGCCGTTCCCTGCGGCCGACGGCGAATGTCCGCGCGTACTGCAGGCCCACAAGCATTTCTACGCCATGACCGAGGGCGTGGGGCGGCGGTCCAAGGCCGAGCGCGACGCGGTGTGGGCCTGCATCGAGACCCTCGCGTCGCCGGAGGTCTACGACGAGACCGTGCGCCGGAACGTCGCCGAGGGCCGCGCCCGGTGGTGCCTGCCGGCGGATCTCGAACGGCTGGGTTTCCGCGAACACCTGGCGGAGATACCCGCCGGAATACGCCAGATGTATGCCGACCTGGCGGCCGGGAAGATCAAGGCCGTCACCGAGCCGTACATGGGTTTCTGGCAGGGTGCGAGCGACCTCGTGCAGAGAAGATTCCTCAGCATCCTGCTCAGCGAGGAGGGCGGCACTTTCGACTACGCCGCCGCGCTGAAGTCCATAACCGAGGACGCGAACCGCGGGCTCATGTTCGACGCCGACCGATCGAGGATCGCCGCCCGCCGTCCGCTGGCGCGCGTAATAGCCGGTGTGGTGGTGATTTCACTTCTGATCTGCATCTGGCTTGCCGGGGGCTTCAAGAGGCTTAAAGGTACAAAGGGTCCTGATAGCGCAAAGGGCCTTAACGGCCGCTTCCTGCCGTGGCTGTTCCTTCTGCCTGCTCTTGCCAGCGTGGCGCTGTGGAGCTACTGGCCTCTGCTGCGCGGCGCGCTGATGGCGTTCCAGGACTATCGCATCGTGGGGGCGTCCAGCTGGGAAGGACTTGACAACTTCATACGCGTCGCGTCCGATCCTGGCTTCTGGCGCGCCTGGGGGCGTACGCTCGAATATGTGGCGATCACGCTGGCGCTGGGGTTCGTAACGCCGATAATCCTGGCGTTCCTGCTTGTGGAGATACCGCGCGGTCGCGTGTTCTTCCGCACCGTCTACTTCCTTCCGCACCTCACGAGCGCGCTGGTGGTGATGCTTCTATGGAAGATGATGTTCGACCCGACCGAGAACGGCATGCTCAACCAGGTGCTGGCGTGGTTTGGCATCTCGCGCCAGGCGTGGCTGCAGGATCCGTCCTGGGCGATGACCTGCTGCATCCTGCCGGGCGTATGGGCGGGGGCGGGCACGGCCGCGCTCATATACGTGGCCGCGCTGGGAAGCCTGCCGCCGGACTACTACGAGGCGGCGGCGATAGACGGAGCCGGACTGTTCGGACGCTTCCGGCACGTAACGCTGCCGCAGCTGCTGCCGCTGATGGCGATCAACTTCGCTGGCGCGTTCATCGCGGCCTTCCAGGGCATGGGGTCGATATTCCTTCTCACATTCGGCGGTCCTGGCGACGCCACCAACGTGCTGTCGCTCGTCATCTGGAAGGAGGCGTACAACAACCTCCGCTTTTCCACGGCGACCACCATGGCCTGGTTCCTCGGCGTGTCGCTCATCGGCTTCACCTATCTGCAGATCCGCTTTCTGCGACGCGTGGAGTTCCGCCAGGCCGCAACCAACTAGGGAGATGGAGCCATGTCCGAAGAACGATACCCGATCCTGTCCGCCATCGCCGTTCGCGCGATCGCTGTCGCGGCGCTCGCCTCGGCGCTTTGCGCGCCGGCCGCCCCGCGCCCCGCCACGCCCAGCGCCGAGCGCCTTGGCTGGTCGACCTGGTGGTGCCCGCCCGGCGCCTGGAAGGCGCGCGTGGACCTCAAGCTGGACGAGATCCGCAAAGGTCCCGGACGCTACGACATCGTGTTCGTGGGCGATTCGATAACCCAGAACTGGGAAGGCTGGTGCACGGAGGCGCAGCGCGAGAACCTGCGCACCAACGTAGCGGCCGGCCGCATCTCCCTCGAATGTGCGCACATCAGCCCGATGAAGGCGTGGCTGAGGCTGACGGCGCGCCATCGCGCGCTCAACCTCGGCATCAGCGGCGACCGCACGCAGGATATCCTCTGGCGGCTGACCGTCGGTGGGCAGCTGGCTGGCTACAAGGCCCGCTATTTCTGCGTGCTCGCGGGGACGAACAACGTCGATCCGCCGGAGGACACCGCCGCCGGCGTACGCGAGATAGTCGCGCTCATCCGAAGCAGCCATCCGGAATCCACGGTGCTGCTCATGCCGATCCTCCCGCGCGGTCCTGGGCGGAACGCCCCAGCGCGCCTTCGCAATGAGGCTGTGAACGGAATGATCGCCGCCTGCGCCAATGGGCGCGACGTTGTCTGGCTGGACATACGCGACAGGCTTCTGGAGCGCGACGGTACGCTGTCGAGGGAGACGATGCCGGATCTGCTGCATCCGTCAGAGCGCGGCTACGACATCTGGCTCGCCGCACTCGAGCCGTATCTGTCCGGAGAAGTTTCTGTGCGCTAGGTGCGATTGACGAAGGAGGTCCCATGGATGCGCTGATTGCCTCGCTGCCGATCCTGATGGTGGTCGTCGCCATGCTGGTGTTCGGGCTGCCGGCCAAGATCGCCTTGCCGATCGGATGGCTGGCCACGCTGCTTGTCGCGCTCGGATACTGGCGGCAGGACGCGCTCACGGCCGCCGCGTGGGCGGCGGATGGCTTCCTCGAGTCGCTCAGCACGCTGGCGATCGTCTTCGGGGCGATCCTCGTCATGAACACGCTGAAGCATTCGGGCGCGGTTGCGGCAATCCAGCGAGGATTCAATGGAATCAATCCAGACCGTCGCGTGCAGGCGGTCATCGTGAGCTATGCCTTCGGCGCGTTCATCGAGGGTGCGGCAGGGTTCGGCTCGCCGGCCGCGCTGGCGGCGCCGCTGCTCATCTCGCTGGGGTTCCCTCCGCTCTGCGCGGCGATTGTGGCGCTTCTCTGCAATTCGGTTCCAGTCTGCTTCGGTGCCGTCGGCACGCCGACTTTGATGGCGGCGTCTCTCACCGGGGCGGATGTGTCGGCGTTGTCGCGCTACACGGCGATCGGAAACTCCGCCGCGTCGTTCATGATCGTCGCGGCGATGCTCTTCCTCCTCTGCCGGATGTTCGGACCGAACCGACGCGGACGCGATGCCGTCGCGGCGCTTCCGTTCGCGTTGTTCGTGGCGGCGACGTTCGACGTCTTCTACCTGGTCCTGGCTTTCTTCTTCGGCCCTGAGTTTCCTTCTCTGGTCGGGGCGATCCCAACGCTGGTGCTCGCCATCGTCTTCGCAAGGAAGGGCTGGCTCTGCCCGAAGAAGCCCTGGGACTTCGAACAGCGCGAGGCGTGGGAGAAGTCGTGGCTATCGTCAGTTCCGGTGAAGGCCGATGCGCAAGTCGGCATGAGTCAGTTGCTGGCCTGGCTGCCCTATTTGCTGATCGCCTTGATTCTTGTGGCCGCACGGCTCGACTGGTTCGGGTTGAAGGGGCTCTTGACCTCTTCCGCCTGCACCTTCCGCATCGACCGTGTGTTCGGCTGCGAGGCGGTAGGCTGGAAATGGAACTGGGGATGGAATCCGGGCGTGCTGCCGTTCGTCTTCGTCTGCCTGCTGACGTTTGTCCTGCACCGCATGCCGCTGGCGAGAGTCGGCGAGGTCTGCGCGGACACCGTCCGACAGATCCGGGGCGCGGCCGTCGCCATCGCCTTCGGCGTGTCGATGGTCTATCTCTACCGCCATACGGGCGTCAATGCCACGCTCACCGCGAAGTCGATGGTTTTCGTGATGGCCGAGTCCCTGGCGAACGTGTTTTCGACATCCTATCTGGCCGTGTCGCCTTTCATCGGCGTCCTGGGCGCCTTCATGTCCGGCTCCAACACCGTGTCCAACATGCTCTTCGCGCCGCTTCAGTACGAGACGGCGGCGCTCGTCAAGCTCTCGCCGATCGTCGTTCTCGCCCTGCAGAACATCGGCGGCGCGGCTGGCAACATGATCTGCGTCAACAACGTCGTTGCGGTCTGCGCGACCACGGGCGTCGGCGGCAACGAGGGCCGCATCATCCGCATCAACCTCATGCCGTGCCTCGTGTATTGCGTCATCGTCATTGTAGTCCTAGGCTTCTTGGCCTAGTCCTGAACGGCGGGCGTTCCACGTCAAGGCGTGTGTCGTGATGAGGCCACGCGATGGCTGCGGGCGGGCAGCGTCTCGCCGCCAGGGAGGGTAAACGGCGCATCGCCGAAATTGACGGTTACGACAGTTCCATCCGCAAAGCGGCTTTCCTGCACCGTACGGTCGGCGGAAAGTATCCGGTGGTCGAGCATCTCGCTGTAGCCGGTGGCGCGCGCGACGGGCGAGGTGATGCGGTAGCTACGCACGAACTTCTCCTTGTACTCCTTCCATTGGCTGTTGTTGAAGATGTACATGCCCATCGTACCGTAGAGGACGTTGAACAGGTCGCGTTTCCACCAGATGTCCGGCAGCTTGTTGTTGTAGTCACCCCAGTACCAGTGGGCGCACACGCACTCGTGGTAGACGAGCTCCCAGAGCGGCAGGCGGTAGTTCTCGCCAACCTGGTACTTCGCCACGCGCGGCGGCACGTTCGTCCAGACCTCCCGGATGTTGCGCCCGGCGTCCGGCACCCGGTACGGCCCGAGCGAGAGCATGCCCTCGTAGTAGTCGCAGAACGGCACGCTCGCGTCGTGCCCCGTCTCGCTGCCGACCACGAGCTTGAACTCGTCGCCCAGGATGCGCAGCAGCTCCATCTTCCAGCGGCGGCTGTCCGAGCGTGTCATCGGGTGCGCCGGATTCCAGCACGTCTGCCACGGCGCGGCCACGGTCGTGTCGATGAACCGCGTGTTGTATGGTTTCGTCTTCAGCTCCTTCGCCACATTGCGCCGCTCGTAGGCGGGCGCCATGCTGTCGCACATCATCGCGCAGTGCGTCCATGTGCCGTCCTTCGCCTTCACGCCCCAGGCGTGCCGCCAGTCGTTCGAATCCGCACTGTTCCAGATGACGTCCTTCGGCCACGCCTCCGTGTTGCAGCCGTGCTTCCAGCCGAGTTTCTTGAGCTGATCGGGATGGTAGATGTCCTGGTAGATGTCGTAGCGGCTCACGAGCACGCCGGGCATCTCCGAGAGGAACTTGACCTGCGCCTCGTCGCCGCCCGCGCTCCAGAGGAAGCGGTCGATGCCCGACGCCTTCAGCTCCTTCGCGACGGCAATCTTGTCCTTCTCCCAGCACCAGATGTTCGGCGCGCCGAGGAGGCGGTCCACGAGTGGACGCTTCTTCGCCTTCTCGCGGAACGGCTTGAACTTGCCGATTTCCTTCGCGTAGGCGCGGTAGCGCTTGCACATCGCCACGTATCCGCCCTTGTCGAAAAACACGTAACGGATGCGCCGCGCGTAGCCGAACTGCTTCTTCTGGTCCTCCCAGCTCGGGCCGAGCGTCCAGAGCTTCGTCTCGTTGTCGCGCCGCGTTACAAGCGCCACGTCGTCCGGCGTCTCGAGGATCGCCATCCAGCCCGCGCCCGTCGCGTCGTCCTGCACGCCGAAGAACGCCATGCAGATGCCGTGTCCACCGTAGGCGACCAGGCGGTTGGGAATCCAGTCGGGCTCGTCCGCCGGATAGCTGATGCCCTCGTTCATCGGCACGATGAGCCGATCGCCCTTCTGTGTGGCGAACGCCGCCGGATAGGGGATCGCGCCCGTCATCGGACCCTCGCCCGTGAGCGTGACCGTCACCTCGGGACGGTCCTTCGCCACCCGATACTCGGCTTGCCACTGCATGAGCGATTCTAGATGGATGAATTTCATGCACACGGAACCATCGTCCTTGACCCATCGTCCAATCTCTTCCGTGGCCCTGGGTTGCTGTGGGCAAGGCTGCCACACCCGCCCGGTCCGCTTGTCCGTCACCTTAAATCCGGCACCGCCCACATAGCCTTGCAGCTGTTCGTTCTTGAATACGGTTGCGAGGGCCGGATACACCCTGGGCAGGGCATTCTCCTTCTGCACGACGCGCGCGTTGCGTACGCGCACGCCGGTCACGCCCGCCCCGATCAGGCGCGGCTGGATCGTGGCGACGCCACGCGGCACCATGAAGGCCGACTGGATCGGACTGCCGGGTTTCACGCGACCGGTACCATACGACCAGGAAATCACATTGCCCTTCGCGTCGCGTAGCACGGCGCTCATGTGGACGGGTTGCGAATCGGGTACATCCGCAAGTGCTTCCGTCTCGCAGGTCAGCTCGAATACGTCACCATACTTCACGTCGATGCGCGGGAAACAGTTCACGCTCCAGTCCGCCGGACCCGTGTGCCGCACCTCGTAGCCGCCATCGGGAAGGACCTCCAACCGCACAGCCGCCTTGTCATGTGCCCATGCGCTCGGTCTTCCCGCCATCGTCCATGTATCGCCCGCCGCCGCGGAGGCCGCCAGCAGCGCCGCAAGCAAAGATAGTTTCATTTGTATTCTCCTTGGATTTGTGGCTCGCTACTATTTTACCATATTTTCCTCGATCTTGACGTTGGCCATTCCTATGAACCTGCTACAACCCTCGCGCAAACATGGTTGAAACCTCGAAGATGGCCCGATACGATTCGGCGATCTGGGAAGCGTCGTCTTTGGAATACCCCATTCCAACGGCCATGTCGTGCACATCCTGCGAGATGATGATGCCCACCTCGCGCACCCACATGCTGTCGAATCTGGTTTCGTCGCCAACGCACCATTCGGCGTAGCCCCGGTAATAATCCTCCCAGTTGGTTTCGTCATCCCACGAAAACGTTTTTTCAAGCATTTTGCCGCGTCGCTCATATCGTTTGACAAATTCTTCGTGGCAAATGCGATCATCCTCCGATAGCCTTGAAAGATCCAATGCGTTGGCCTTCTCCATGAATTTCGATTTCTCGTAATTGAAGTTTCTCAGAATACATTCCCGCTCCTTGGAATACTTCTCGTAATCTTCGCGGAGCCTGGCCTTGATTTCGCCCATTGTCCTGCAGCCTTTGAACCTCACTTTGCCGCGGCCGGTCTCGTCGGATACCTTTATGCCCACGGCGGCAATCTCCGATTCGAGACGATCTACCTTCTCGCGCAGTTTGGCGATATCTGATTTTACAGGCTTCTCTGGTTCTTTGGCCTTTGGCACGGACGACGCCTGTCTTGATGTTGTCTTCACGGCCGTCTCGCGATACGGGGCTTCCTTGCGACAGATACCGTGCGCAAGGAAGCCCAGAGCTCCTCCTATGAGGAATGCGGATGCGATAGTTGCCATCGATCTTTTCATCGCATCCCTCTTTGCCCACTGGAGACATCGTCCGACATTGGCGATTTGCCGTAGCCGCCGACGATGTTTCGCATCATCGAGACGTTGTCCTTGCTGATTGTCTTCTCGAAAACGGCTGCCGCCTCTCCCGAAAGTCCATAGTACCGCTTCACCATGTCGCTAAGCGATCTTGTCTCCATGTCCAGATACCTTGCAACATCATCGCGTACCTTCCTATACGCCTTTCCTCTTTCCGTGATATCAGGAGATCTCAGTATGAATTCCAACAGAGTCGTCTCGTCCGAGATTTCCACGAAGCGTGACTCGTACGCATCCTTGGCTGCGGCAAGCCCGGTAATGCACTTCTCGTGGACATCAAGTTCGCCTTGGGACATCTGCGAAAGGTCGACAGAAGCAAATACCTGAAGGACATTGAGTAGACGATCTCCAAATATCCGCCTCTGGCAATCGATATAATTTGCTTTCCACCACATCACCCATTCCGGAGCAAGTTTGCGAATCTCGCCTACGGTAATGTTGGCCTGGTCTTTTTCGGTGATGTCCTTCAGCGGTTTTCCGAAAAGCGTCTCCAAGGCGGCTTTTATCTGCTTCTGCAATGAAGCATGGCTCATTGTGTCCGGCGAGGGCTTTGCCCCGTCTGACGACGCTATGGCTTCCGCCTCCCTCTTGGCGGATGCGAGGCGCTTCTCCAGCATCGCCACGCGCTTCCGCAGAATCTTCTCCTGTATCGCTGGATCTGCCGACGAACGTATCAACGCCCTGCGTTTGGGCCGGTCAGCGGATGGGCCTGTCGTCCGCAGCTCGTGATGCGAAGGGGAAATGTCCGTTCTCCCGATGTCAGGACCGTCCGGATGCATGGCTCCTGACGCAAACCAGCCGACTGCCGCACCCGATACGAGTGCAGCCGCCAACGCACTGGTTTTTAGCGCTTTCACCTTGCTCTGTCCTTTCCAGCCACAGTTCTGATACCCCGCCATCCGGCAGCCAGTGCGACACCCGTTGCACAGCATGATCCAGCGACACGAATTATACCAAAACGCCGCCGTGATGCAACGAGGGAAAGAAAAACTGTTCCAGGACGAATTTCGGTGCGAATTTTTGGCTGGATACATTCGTGATTTTTCCCCATTCGGGATAAAAACATGATAGACTATCCGTGTCTTTTTACGGCGTAGGCCGTCTGCGCCGGGGGTGGACCGGATGGACGACTGGTTGTTTCAGCCGTACCGAATGAGGAAGGAATTGATATGTTGAGAAGAGTCGCAGGATTGGTTCTGGCCATCGCCTTGATCGGCGGCATGGTTGTGTGTGTTGTGCAGAAAGCGGAGGGTGCGTCCACGGTCCCCTTGGACGGCGAGTGGCGGCTTGACTATTTTCCGCAACCGGACGCCGGCGCGGTGCGCACGGTACCGCTCGCGGTGCCGTTCAAGACCGTGAAGGCGACGGTGCCGGGCAACTGCGAGCTCGACCTCGTGAACGCCGGCATACTGCCACCGATGGAAGTGGGCCTCAACGTACTGAAGCTGCGTCCCTACGAGGGCTACCAGTGGCTCTACACCAAGACCTTCGACGCGCCGGCTGTGGACGTGGCGTCCGGCGCGCGCGCCGTGCTCGTGTTCGGCGGCATCGACACGCTCGCGGACGTGTTCCTCAACGGCGAGAAGATCGGCGAGTCCGAGAACATGCTCATCGAACGCCGCTTCGACGTGACGCGTCGCCTCAAGAAGGGCGCGAACACCTTGCAGGTGCTGCTGCGCCCCGTGCTCCTCGACGCGCAGTACGCGACCGTGGGCGAGATGGGCGGCGCGAGCGAACCGGGCGCGGACGGCGAGCGCTACCGCAAGGCGGCGCACATGGGCGGCTGGGACATCTTCCCGCGCGTGTTCGTGCAGGGCTTGTGGCGGGGCGTATCGCTGGAGATCGAGGACCCCGTGCGTCTCCGCGAATGCGTGTGGATGATCAAGAACCTCGATGTGGCGAAGCGTCGCGCCGACTTCAAGTTCCGCTCGCGCCTCGAGGCGCCGTTCTCCACGCTCGACAACGCCCGCATCCGCTGCATGCTCTCGCGTGGCGGCCAGGTGCGCGTGAAGGAGGAGCGCCCGGTCGTGACCTATCACCCTATGGTGGACTTCACGCTCTCGAACGCCGACCTCTGGTGGCCGCGCGGCAGCGGCGAGGCGGCGCTCTACGACGCGGTGGCCGAGATCGTGGGATCCGACGGCGCGGTGCTCGCGCGCGACGCGCGAAAGATCGGCGTGCGCACCATCGAGCTCGTGCGCGACGACGTGTACGGTCCTGACCGGCCTGGACAGTTCCTCTTCAAGGTGAACGGCGAGCCAATCTACGTGCGCGGCTCCAACTGGGTGCCGCTCGACTCCTTTCACGGACGCGACATGCAGCACCTCATTCCCACGCTCGAGATGTGGGCCGACCTCAACTGCAACATGGTGCGCGTGTGGGGCGGCGGCGTGTACGAGCCGGACGCGTTCTTCGACTGGTGCGACGCGAACGGCGTGATGGTGTGGCAGGACTTCATGACCGGCTGCGGCGTGTTCCCGCAGGATGACGACTACGCCCGCGCGACGCGCGAGGAGGTACTATCCATCGTGATCCGCCATCGCAATCATCCGTCCCTTGCGCTCTGGAGCGGCAACAACGAGAACGACGGCGCGTTCCACTGGTTTGTGGGGCGGAAGCTCGCCCGCGACCCGAACAAGGACCGCAACTCGCGCAAGACGATCCCGGACGTGCTATTCGAATACGACCTTACGCGTCCGTACCTGCCCTCGTCGCCCTACTACTCGCCCGACGTGGCGGCCGGCAAGGCCAAGCCGAGCGAGGACCACCTCTGGGGCGCGCGCGCCTATTACAAGGTGCCGTTCTACACGAATAGCCCGTGCTGGTTTGCGAGCGAGATGGGCTACCACGGCTGTCCGAACGTTGAGTCGCTGAAGAGGATGATGACGCCCGGCGCGCTCTTCCCGTGGAAGAAGATCACGGGCGAGGACCCGCACCACGACTTCCACTGGAACGACGAGTGGCAGATCAAGGCCTGCAACGCCTCCGTGACGCCCGGCGCGATGCGCCACGCCACGCGCAACAGCCTCATGACGAACCAGACGAAGATCATGTTCGGACGCGTGGCGCGCGACCTTGAGACGTTCGTGGACCAGAGCCAGTTCGTGCAGGCCGAGGCGATGAAGACCTTCTGCGAGATGTTCCGCAGCCGGAAGTTCACGCGTTTCAACGGACTCATCTGGTGGAACGTGCGCGACGGCTGGCCGATCATCTCCGATGCGGTGGTGGACTGGTATGGCGGCAAGAAGCAGGCGTACTTCGCGCTGCGGAGCGTGCAGCGAAACCAGCTCGTGATGGTGGGCGACGACCATGTGGCATGGGCCGTGAACGATAGCCGACATCCCGTGAAAGGCCACGCGAAGTTCATAGACCGCGAGAGCGGCAAGGTGCTGTTTGATGTCGACTACGAGGTGGCCGCCAACTCGAAGACGCGTCTCGGCGAGATCCCGTTCGCGGGGCAGGGCCTCATCCTCATCGAGTACGCGTGCGACGGCGAGTCGCTGCGCAACCACTTCCTCTACGGCGCGCCGCCCTTCGATTGGACGAAGGCGAAGGAGTGGATGAAGGAGACCGAGGGCTGGAAGGGCAAGAGCAATGCGGCTCTTTGACGACTCGCGACGGACCGTCGTACCATTGACTTAAACTGCGATTTTTAGGATAATGGTGTCCCTGCGCAAAAAAGGAATGAAAGGAATACAACGATGAAAAGGCTTGTTGCCGCCATTGCGGCGGCGGTGTGCGGCATTGCGGCGGCGAAGGACCGCATCGTGGTGGTGCCGGCGCACCCTGACGATCTGATACCCTGCTTCGGCACGTGCCTGCTGTCGAAGGACATCTTCGAGTGGCATGTGATCGAGTTCACGCACGGCGAGCGGGGACTTGGCGAGGCTGGGCTGCGCGATGGCTCCACGAAACGCATCCGCATGGCCGAGGAGGAGTCGGTCTGCAGGGAGCTTGGCGCCCAGCTGCACTGGCTCGACGAGATCGACGGCGAGGCCTACGCCTGCCGCGAGACATGCGAGAGGCTGGCGGCGCTGCTGAAGGAGCTGAAGCCGCGCGCCGTGTTCGCCCACTGGCCGGTCGACATCCATGGCGACCATGCGATGGCCGGGGTCGCCGTGCAGAAGGCGCTGTTCCTCGCGGGGCTTTCGCCCGAGCTGTACTTCATCGAGCAGGAGTACCAGGCGAAGCGGTTCGTGCCGGACCAGTTCGTGGATGTGACGAGCGTGATGGGGAAGAAGTGTGAACTCATCCGCATGTACAAGTGCCAGTACAGGGATGGCGGGATCGAGCGGCGCAAGTGCGCGATCGCGACGGTGAACGGGATGCATTCGATGCTGCTGTCCAACGGCAGCGCCGAGGGGTTCATGTCCTATGTGCAGCCGCTGCAGGGTCAGGCCCGTACGATCTTCCAGGAGCTTCCGCCGCCGAAGTCGCAGGGGAAGCTGCGCTTCCAGGGCGCGAGGCCGTCGAGACAGTAGGGAAGGGAGGAAGGAATGGACGTAGAAAAGACACAGAGGCTTCTTTCGCTCGACGCCCTGCGCGGCTTCGACATGCTCTTCATCATGGGGCTTGCCACGGTCGTCACGGGGCTGTGCGAAGGCTTTGGCTTCGGCGGCGGGTGCTGGCTCGCGCAGCAGATGCACCATGTCAAGTGGCACGGCTTCGCGCAACGCGACACGATCTTCCCGCTCTTCCTCTTCATCGCGGGCGTGGCGTTCCCGTATTCGTTCGCGAAGATGCGTGAAAAGGGGTGGAGCAGCCGGCGCATCTGCGGCAGGATCGCCTGGCGCGCGTTCCTGCTGGTGATGCTGGGCATGGTATACAACGGGCTGTTCAACGCCGGATTCGGCTCCGTGCGGTGGGCGAGCGTCCTTGCGCGCATCGGCCTCGGCTGGGCGGGTGCGGCGCTTCTCTACATGGCGCTGCCGGTGCGTCCGCGCATCGCAGTGGCGGCGGCGATCCTTGTCGGCTACTGGGCCGTGATGCGTTTCGCCGCGGTGCCGGGCGCGCCCGTGGGCGCCGATCCGTGGTCCGTGGACTGGAACTTCGCGGCATACATCGACAAGCTTCTCCTACCCAACGCCAAGGGCGGCGATCCGGAGGGACTGCTCAGCACGGCCCCCGCCGTCGTCACGGCGATGCTCGGCATGTTCACGGGCGAGTTCGTGCGCTTCAAGGGCAGGCTTGGCGGCGGCGGCAAGACGCTCGCCATGCTCGCGGTGGCGGCGGCCATGCTAGTCATCTGTCTCGTGTGGTCGAACTGGATGCCGATAAACAAGAAGCTCTGGACATCCACCTTCGTGCTTGCGGCAGGTTCGTATTCGCTCGCGCTCTTCGCCGCATTCTACTGGATCATCGACGTGAAGATGTGGCGCGGCTGGACGTTCTTCCTGCGCGTCGTGGGCATGAACGCGATCACCGTGTACCTCATGCAGCGCGTGGTTGACTTTGACGCCGTCTCGAAGTTCTTCCTCGGCGGCCTGGCGGGGCTTCTTCCCAAGGGGTTCGGCGCAGCGCTCATATCCTCGGGGCATCTCGCCGCATGCTGGCTCATACTCTGGTTCCTCTACCGCAAGAACGTGTTCCTGAAGGTCTAGGCGCCAGGCGAACCCATTTGTGCTTGATAGCCAATGGCAACTGGAAAGGATTACCATGAAAACCGCTGTATTGCTGCTGGCAGGTGCCTTGCCGGCGATGCTGGCCGCCCACGCGGCCAATGACAACGCGGCGCCGATCTCGCTGCATGTCCGCGCGACGCCGGGCGGGCCGCGGCTATTCGTGGACGGCAAGGCCGTGCGGCCGCGCTTCTTCTACGGTTCGCCCACGTGCCTCTGCAACATCGCCGGTCCGCGCAAGACCGTGTTGAAGATACCGTTCGCTTCCGACCGCGACACATCGCACGGACGCATCGCGCTCGACGGCTATCCGGGCGTCGATCCGATCTGGTATTCGGACGCGAAGCTTGTCGATCTCACGGCTGGCACGACAAACGTCGTGCAGACGGCCGCGGAGGAGACGAATACGCTCCACTATGTGGCCGATGGCCTGACGTTCCGGAAGGGGCACCGCTACCACTATGTCTTCACCCATCGCGCGACGCGTCCGCGCACGTACTTCACGATCGAGGTGTCGTATGCGGAGGATGGCCACTGGACGAAGCTGCCGTACTACTACGGCGACACGCTCGGCGACACCGTCGCCCTCGCGGCGACGGCAGAGGTCGATTTCGTGACGTTCTCGACCGATTCCTCCTGGGGGTGCGAAGGGTGGTGGAATCCGCCCGGGGAACCGGAAGACTACTCCAAGATCGACAATGAGTTTGTGCGGCTCTTGAAGATCAACCCCAAGGCGCTGCTTGTGCCGCGCATCATGACCGACGCGCCCGCCTGGATGCACGCGCGCCATCCCGATCTCCGCATGATCTACGAGCCGCACTGCAGCCTGGAGATTTCCTCCGTTTCGTCCCGTCCGTACCGCCAGGCGGCCTGCGAAGCGGTGGAGAAGCTTTCGCGGCACCTGCGGGAGAAGTTCCCGCGCAACTACGCCGGACTCCAGATCAGCGGGCAGAACTCCGCCGAATGGTTCTACATGCTGTCGCAGTCGGAATACCTTTCCGGCTACGACCCTGCCACGCGAGACGCGTTCCGCGAATGGCTCAAGGCGCGTGGCGATGCCGACTGGGCCACGGCGGAGGTGCCGGTGCATACCGAACGGCGGAAAGCCGCGCCGCCGCCGCGCGTCGTGGAGTTCGCGCGTTTCCGCAATCGCGAGATGGCGAGCTTCCTCGTGGAGTTGGGCGCGGCGGCGAAACGCGGCTCGGGCGGCCATGCGCTCACGTGCTTCTTCTACGGCTATTCGTGGGAGCTGGGCGGCGCCACGGCGGCCGAGACGGGTCACTTCGACTTCGGCTGGCTGATGAAGAACGCGCACGGGAAGATCGATGCCTTCTCGTCGCCGCTCAGCTACAGCAGCCGCAACCTGACGGGTTCGACGGTGATGATGAGCGCAGCGGAAAGCGTGCTGCGCAACGGCTACCTCTGGTTCAACGAGATCGACCACCGCACGCACCATGAGGAGATGTGGGACCACATGGCGCTTTTCAAGCCTTATTCCGATCCGAACGTCACGCGCGAAATCTTCCTGCGTGACTCTGCCGCGGGCATCCTGCGCGGCTACGGCGACTGGTGGATGGACCTCTTCGGGCGCGGCTGGTTTCGCGACAAGGAGATATGGAAGGTCCGCAGTGCGCTCAACCCCCTGGACGACATGCTGGCCGGGCGCAAGCAACCTTATGCGCCGCAGATCGCCTCGGTCGTGCACGAGGATAGCTTCCTGTGCGGTGGCTGGGATGTGCGGCGATCCAAGCTGCGGGACAGGAAGGGCTTTGCGACATGCGGCGCGGACTACGGCCAGTATCTCCTGTCCGACGTACTGGAGAATCCGCCTGCGTCGGTGAAACTCTTCTACCTGACCATCGCGGGGAATCTCGCGCCGGACGTCCGCGCGAAACTTGACGCGCTCAAGGCGGCGCGTCCGGACGCGACCTTCGTCGAGAATGTGACGCCGGAGGACATTACGGCTGAGGCGATCGCCGCGCGGGCGGCGAAGGCTGGGGTGCATCTATTCACCGCACCGGGCGCGGCGAACGTCTGTTCGGCCGAGGGTGTCGTGCTTGTACAGGCACTCAAGGAAGGACCGATGGCGATAGATTTCGGTCGGCGCGGGACTGTCCGGGACGCACTTGCCGGCACGTTCGTCAGCGACGGGCCGAAGGCGATATTGTCGTTCCGCCTAGGCGAAACGCGCATTTTCAAAGTGGATTGAGGATTTATCCTGGACGAAAAATGAAAACGATCAGATGGCTTGCAATTTTCCTAGCCGCGACTGCGGCAGATGGGGCCGCGGTCGATCCGCGAGTGCGTACGTACGTCGATCCGGTGCGGATCGTCTGGCAGACGCCGAAACCGGAGCTGGGGTATGGCGCCCGGTTTCAGGTGGTGGATGCGGACAAGCTGCTGGAGAAACGGCATGGGCAGGTGCCCGAAGGCGGCTGGGGCAGGCCGTCATCCGCATGCAAGCTCGTGAATAACGGCGAGACGCCTGGCATACTGCTGGATTTCGGACGCGAGCTGCACGGCGGGATCCAGTTGGGTGTGGGCAACGGACCGCGTGGCATGCGTCTGCGGATGAGGTTCGGCGAGTCCGTGGCCGAGGCGATGAGCGAAATCGGCGAGAAAGGCGCCACCAACGACCATGCGATGCGTGATGACGTGATTGGCGTGCCGTCGTTTGGTACGCGAGAAGTTGGCAACACGGGATTCCGGTTTTTGCGCATCGATCTCGTCACTACAGGTTCGGTAAACCTTGAATTCGTGCGGGCTGTGGAGCTGATGCGTCCAATGAAGCGGATCGGATGTTTCAAATGCTCCGACGAGCGGCTGAACCGCATCTGGGAAACGGCGCTCCGTACGGTACACCTTTGCTGTCAGGACTACCTGTGGGACGGCATAAAGCGCGACAGGCTGGTATGGATGGGCGACACCCACCCGGAGACGATGGCCATCCTGAACGTGTTCGGCGCGCAGCCCATCCTGCCCGAATCGCTCGATCTCATGGCGGCGGTCACAAAACCGGACGAATGGATGAACTGCATGGGTCCGTACACGCTCTGGTGGGTTCGCAACGTTGCAGAATGGTACAGGTTCACGGGCGACAAGGAGTACCTCCAGAAACACCATGGCTACATCAAGGCGACGTTCGCCAATCTCGAGAAGCACTTGACGCCGTCAAACACCTTGGAGGGGATCCGCCATCCGTTCCTCGACTGGCCCACGGAGCACAACCGGAAAGCCGTTCATGCCGGGATGCAGGCGCTCGCGCTCATGGCGTGGCGAGAGGGGGCGTTTCTCGCGGATGCGCTTGGCGATGCCGGTTTCGCCGCACAATGCCGCAGCACGGCCGCAAGATTCGAGACGTTGCGGGGGAGGCTGGAACCGCATGGATCGAAACAGGCTGCGGCGTTGCTGGCGCTTTCCGGACTTCGCGATCCGAAGGAGATGTTCGCACAGGTCCTTGGCCGGGACGGGGTACGAGGCATGTCCACGTTCTACGGCTTCTACATGCTGGAGGCCATGAGCGCGGCGGGGGAGAATCAATTCGCGCTTGATGCAATGCGCAACTACTGGGGGGCTATGCTCGACGTGGGGGCGACAAGTTTCTGGGAGGACTTCAACATCGGATGGACGAACAACTGTTTCCGCATCGACGAGCTTCCGGTTGCGGGGAAAAAGGACATCCACGGCGACTACGGAGAGTTCTGCTATCCGGGATTCCGCCATTCCCTCTGCCACGGCTGGAGTTGCGGGCCGGTGCAGTGGTGCATCGGACATGTGCTCGGCATACGTCCGCTTGATGCCGGTTGCCGTCGCGTCGAGGTGAGGCCTTTTCTGGGCGATCTTGAATGGGCGGAAGGGGCGATGGCTCTGCCGGACGGAAAGTCGGTCAAGGTGAGACTGCGGAAGAAGCCTGACGGCGGAATTGACGTGAAGACCGATGCGCCAGACGGCGTCAGTGTTGCGGTGTTCGGGTTGTTGGACAAGTGAGGGCGGAGAAGATTTCGATGAGACAATTAACGGCTGTCAGGGCGATTCTTGCTGTCGCATGCTGCACCACCGCCTACGCGCATGGCCTGACAGTCGATGCCGATCTGCCGGCGGGGAACATTGTTGTGGACGGGATCGATGGCGACACAGTGAAGGTGCGCCAGGATCTGCGCGATTCAAGCCTGTGGTTCTACTGGGCGTTCCGCGTGAAGGGCGCGGCCGGGCGTACACTCACATTTGACTTTACCGACAAGCGCTGGGGCGGGCCTGTCGGCGTGCGCGGGCCTGTGGTGTCGAACGATGGCGGCAGGACCTTCTCCTATCCGCTCGACGGCAAGAGCCGCCGTGATGGTTTCACATACACGTTCGGGGCGAACGACGACGAAGTGCAATTCTATGAATGCCATCCGTACGTGCGCGCAAACTGGGATACGTTCGTGGCGAGGATGGGCGGTCATGCGGGACGCGTGACCCTACCTGCCAACTACGCCATTGAGACGTTGTGCCGGTCGAGGAAGGGGGCGGATGTGCCGTGTGCGCGGTTCGGGTGCATCGGACGCGAACCGAAGTTCCGCATCTTCATGTCCGCACGGCACCACTGCAGCGAGACGATGGCGGACTGGGTCCTGGAAGGCGTGGGCGAGGCGTTCCTCGCGGATGACGATCTCGGGCGCTGGCTGCGCGAGAACGTCGAGCTGATGATGGTTCCGTTCGTGGACTACGATGGCGCGCAGGCTGGCGATCAGGGCAAGCTGCGAAAGCCGCACGACCACAACCGCGACTACATGGAGTTCATCTATCCCGAGACGAAGGCCATAACGGACTGGATTGCAAAACACGCGCACGGACGGCTCGACATGTTCATCGACGTACACTGTCCGTGGATCCGCGGCAAGTACAACGAATGGCTCTATACGCCGTGGAAGGATCCGAAGATCCTTCCTGATCCGGCTGCGGAGCGGTGGTTCTCCGAGCTTCTTGAAATGCTCCAGTGCGGCTCGATGCGCTACCGGGCGGCGAACGACCTGCCGTTCGGCAAGGAGTGGAACACGGGGAAAAACTATTCGAAGGGATGGAGCGCCGTCATCTGGGCGTGCAACAAGGTCAAGGGACTCAAGATCGCCCGCAGCTACGAGGTGCCGTTCGCGAACGCCAACGGTGCGGTAGTGACGCCCGAGACATGCCGCGCGCTCGGGCGCGACACCGCGAAGGTTTTCCGGGCGATGCTGGATGGCGACGCGGTAGGGACGCGCGTTCCGCGCGTCCGCGGTCACGCGGGACGCGTGACCCTACCCTGCATATCGGGTGTGTACCCGCATCTTGCGATGTTCAACGACGAAGGGGAATGCGGCACGGGAGCGGTCGTGCCGTGGGCCGGGTCGCTGTGGGTGGTCACATACGGTCCGCACTGTCCGCTCGGCTCCACCGACAAGCTATACCGAATAAAGCCGGACCTCACGCGCGAGACGTTCGAAGGGTCTGTGGGAGGCACGCACGCGAACCGCATGGTCCACCGAGAGACGAACCAACTGCTGATCGGGCCGTACGTGATCGATGCGACGGGCGGCGTGCGCGTGATTCCTCCGGCGAAGATGCCGGGGCGGCTCACGGGTGCGGCGCGTCATCTGACTGATCCCGCCGGCAAGGTCTATGTGGCTACGATGGAGACGGGTCTCTACGAGCTCGACATGCGCACGCTTGCCGTGAACACGCTCATCCGGGAGGATGGCATGAACGACAAGGCGATCCGCAACCATTTGGAGAAGCTGGGCTTGTCGTGGCCGGAAGGCTGGTCTTCCGCACCTTTGACGCATGTCCCGGGCTACCATTCAAAGGGGCTCGCCAGCGGATTCGGACGCGTGTTCATCTCGAACAACGGCGAGAACAGCCCTGCGGCCAGGCGCAATCCGTTCGTACCTTCGGGCGTGCTCGCGTGGTGGAACGAGCCGGGGCGCGACTGGACGACGATCCGCCGCTGCCAGTTCACGGAGGTGACGTCGCCGGACGGGATCTACGGCAACGAGCATCCCGGCGCAAATCCGATCTGGGCGATGGGATGGGACGCAAAGAGCGTAATATTCGGCGTGACGACGAACGGCACGGAATGGGCGTATTACCGTCTCCCGAAGGCGTCTCATGCCTACGACGGTGCGCACGGGTGGAACACCGAATGGCCGCGCATACGCGAAGCGGGGCTTGGCGACGGCGCTTTGCTTGCGACGATGCATGGCACGTTCTGGCGCTTCCCGCGCGGATTTTCTCCAGCAAGCCCGAACGGGATTCGTCCGATCTCGACGTACCTGAAGGTCATCGGCGACTTCTGCTGGTGGAAGGATGCACCGGGCGGCGGGGCGATCGTGTTCGGATGCGACGACCAGGCGAAAAACGAGTTTCTCGGCAAGCGTGGGCTCAAGAAGGACGCGCCGCGCTGCGTACGGTCCCAGAGCAACCTGTGGTTCGTGAAGCCGGATGAACTGAAGACGTTCGGGCCGCCGTCTGGCGAGGGATATGTCTGGCGGAACGAGGATGTCAAGGCGGGCGACGTTTCGGACCCGTATCTCCATGCCGGGTATGGATCCATGCGGTTTTCGTTTGTCCGTGCCGACGGCTCCCCCGTTAGGTACGAGATGCTGATGGAGGGCGACTGGGTGCGCGTGAAGTGCCTGGAGGATGCGAAGGGCGCCACCGCCCGGTTCGACTATGGTCCGGCGTCCTGCGCGCCGCCGCCGCTCGTGTCTGGCGATCCGATTGCCGTCGTTGACGACAACGGCAGGACATGGCACTTCCCGAACGTCAACGGCGACACGAACGTGGTGTGCCGCGAGATTGCAACCGAGCGCGATCTGCTTTATGTGGGGGGCGTATGGTACGAAGTGCCCGCCGAAAACGCGGGTGGGTTCGCCGCGCTGCGTCCTGTCGCGCTTGCCGACGAGCCGGTGCGCGAGCTTCGCGGTGAACGCGGACTCATGTACCTGAACGGCAAGCCCATGGCGATCGACGACTTGTGGAAGAACGGTACGGCGCCGAAAGCGTATTGGCTGTGGATGCAATGGCAGAGATAACGCGCCCTACCATTTGGGCGACTATTCCTGAAAACTGAAATAGTCGCCCAAAATACCATAGGGAAGTGGCGCCTGCCTGTCCTTCAACACGCCGACGCGTTGGCCGTGAAATGCGGATATGTCCAATCTGAGTCGGCGAGGTTCCGATGGTTTTGTCACATAATGCGCGATATGCCAATAATGTGACAGAAAACGTGAGCCATAATTTTGTCACATTATTCAGATCTTACCAATAATGTGACAAATTACTATTGACGGAATCGGCAATATTATGGTAAAATCACGACAAAAAACCGACATAGGAGAAAATCCATGTTTTTTGGCCGTGAAAATCTTATTGAACGTCTAGAGTTTCTTTTCAAAAAAAGAACATCTTCGTTCGTTACTTGCAGGGGTAGGCGAAGAGTTGGAAAATCGACGTTGATTGCGAAGTTTGCCGAAAGGGCGAATGCGCGTTTCATAAAGATTGAAGGCTTAAAGCCCAGAGCGAAGCTCAACAACGGCAAGGAGCTTGAGAACTTTGCCATGAAGCTGGCTGCCCAGACGGGATGCGACTCGTCGGTTCCCGACAACTGGCTCAACGCATTTCTTCGTCTGGACGGACAGATCCGCGACAATGAGAGGACGGTTGTACTGCTTGATGAGATATCATGGATGGCTTATTACGATCCAATGTTCGCCGGGATATTGAAGGGTGCGTGGGACGATCATTTCAAGAAGCATCCGAAGCTGGTGTTCGTGTTGTGTGGAAGTGTATCTTCGTGGATTAGGGACAATATACTTGAAGACGGCAGCTTCTACGGCAGAAGGTCCATGGATATCGTAGTGCCAGAGCTTCCCGTTTGCGAATGCGTAAAGTTCTGGGGGAAAGCTGCGGAGCGGATTGACACGCGGGAGATGCTTGACGTGCTTTCCGTAACGGGCGGGGTACCGCGATACCTTGAGGAAATAGATCCATCTGCGTCTGCGAATGAAAACATCCGCAAGCTGTGCTTCCTTCCGAGAAGCCCGTTACGCGAAGATTTCGACGAGATGTTTTCCGATGTGATCACGCGGCAGCCGCAGTTTACCGCTTCCGTACTGCGATGCCTTAAGGGTGAACCGCGCAGCGTAAGCGAAATTGCCCGCGAAATCGGCATGGAGCGCGGCGGACGTGTTTCGGACGCCCTTGTCCAGCTCAAGGAATGTGGGCTCGTCGCCTGTGACGGCGGTGTGAATCCGCAGAGCGGCAAGAATGTCAAGGAGTCGTTGTACAGGCTCAACGACAACTACTCGCGGTTCTACATGAAGTACATTGAGCCGATCAAGGATATCATAGACCGCGAGGCGTTTACGTTTGGTTCCCTGGACAGCCTCGATGGATGGGATGCGATAATGGGGCTTCAGTTCGAGAATCTGGTGCTGGCGAATCTTGGTGATCTCGTCGCAAGGCTTGGCCTTGGCAATGCTCAGATATTGTCCGCCGCGCCCTATCGACGCCAGGCATCGCGTGACGGAGTCCGAAAGGGCGTGCAAATCGACTTGTTGATACAGACTCGGCGGTCGATGTGCATAGTCGAGGTGAAGCGTCGCAGAGAAATTGGACGTGATGTGATCGATGAAGTGGCGGAGAAGGTTAGGCTGCTACCTAAGCGTCAAGGAATTTCCGTCCGTACGGCGCTCGTCTATGACGGGCATCTGGCCCCAATCGTCGAGGCGGATGGCTATTTCGACGCGATAGTCCCTTTTCGGTCGCTCCTTGGACTCTAGGCAGCCGACGGACTCTAGGTAACCAACCAAGTTCCCTACCCATTTCATACCCACGTCATGCGCTAAAAGTCCGACGTGGAAATTCCTGTTGCGATTTTAACCACGGAACACACAGAAGCCCGCATTCGCGGGACACCGAAAGCAGCACGAAAGAGTCCTTCGGACATCTCGCTGACATTCGTCCATTTTCAATTTTTCGGTATTCTGAATGAGGGTGATCTGCGGCTGAAATGTGTG
>JAFXTB010000171.1 GCA_017525225.1 Kiritimatiellia bacterium | reverse complement strand
GAGGAACGCATCTCCTACACGAATGGCACGTCCTCGACGATTCATTACTATTGGGGCAAGGATTTGTCGGGCACGTTGCAGGGCGTTGGCGGGGTTGGCGGGTTGCTTTATCTGACCGTTGCCGATACAATCTACATTCCGTGCTACGACAACAACGGCAACGTCACCCGCTATCTTGATGCAAACGGCAATGTAGTCGCCGCCTACACATACGACGTGTTCGGCAAGCTAATGTCACAGACAGACCCTCTTGCCGATTTCTTCCGCCACCGCTTCTCCACGAAGTACTATGATACAGAAACAGGCTTGTACTACTACGGCTATCGCTTCTATCATCCTGTCCTCATGCGTTGGGTCAATCGCGATCCGATTGGGGAGCGCGGTGGAATGAACCTATATGCATTTTGCAAAAATGCGACATCTTGTTTCTTTGACGACCTAGGAGGTCAGACAAGCTCGTTTACTTTTGCAGGTGATCCCAATAAAAAAAACGATGGGAGGAGCGTAGGTGACTATATTGCGCTATGGGGCCCCAATCAGGGATCATTCTCTGTCATGTGGGAATATGAAGGTTCTGATTGTTGTGACGAAAACAAAGAAACTGAAAAGCACGGGCCATTGTTCTTCAATGCGACGAGCGACTATTATCCCGTATGGAATATGGAAACCATTGACGAGAATGTCCCCATTCCTTATCTGACACCAGCCTTTGGAGTAAATGGCTTGAGCGGTGCGACACAAGGTAAGGTATATGGAGAGAAAGGGAAGATGACAATAACGGTGATATGGACATCGTCATCAGCTCCAGCAAACACGTACTTAAATCCAACAGGCAATACCGATTATTATCGTCACGGTGCGGCATGGAACTTACCGAATCATTTCCCGTGGACAGACCGACCTTTTGCCCCCTTTGGAAATGAAGGGAAAGTCAAAAACCAAGGGTCGCAGAAAGTTGTAATAACCGCTTCGTGGAATAATTGTACTAGAGCTGGTGAAGAGATAGGGACGAGAATCTCAGGCGTAAACGAGACAGGCAGTTCCATCGGCATTGGAAAGCCTCGTAATAAACAAAGATAGGTTGAGGAGATCGCTGCGATGATATACAAGATACAAAAGTATTTCTCGGGGGTGTGCTCCATGCCCATCCTTCTGGCCAATGCATGGATGTTCGCTTTTACGTTAAACCTGCCAGGAGAATGTGGGCTTACTGTCGAACTGGCGTCTGTCGGTCAAGGCCGCATGTGGCGGCAGCATCTAGAAGGGACTTATTTGACAAATGGAGTTCCATTCCTGTGGCATGCCATTTACTGGAAGAACGAAGTATCAGCAGATTCAGAGGAGTGGAACCGAAAAGTTTATTGCCACGCATCTTTTCCCAAGGTTGTGTTTCATGCCGTTTCCCCCCACACGAATACAGTCGGCACGATAAGTGCGATTGAGCTCTTTTATCCCACGAACATGATTGTCCGTCATCAGGGTGGCGAAATCCATATTGCGGCGACACAAGAATTGGCAGCAAATTCGAGAAGATGGGACGGCGTCTTGTGGCAATATGTTGAGAGGGCCCCGACGCTAGACGGTGTTCGAGTTTTTGATTTTTATGGGGACGGGCTTCACCAGTCCACGGTAGTGTCTATTACTAACATTTTGCACAAAACCCGGTTCATGACGAAAAAACGTCAGGATGTTGGGAAAGGCCGTGTTCTCGATTTGAGTTGGATTAGATATTTTGAAAGTTTGCCTCTTGTTGACGTGGATGAAATGGCTGATGCCTTCGTGGAAGCTGAATGCCAACTCGTCAAATTGTCGCGACCGGCTCTCTCGGACGACGTGTTGCGCAAACGGGCACGAGCTAAAATCACATTGCTGAAATCAATTAACGGGCGTTTCGAGTGTGCGACCGACGAGTTCAAGAAATTGATAGATCCTTCTTTTGTCGAATGGAAAGATGCGAGTGGACCTGTCGGAGCACGAAAAGGAATATATTTTTCAGCTGACGGTCGAATGCGTTTTATCACTTGGTTTAATTTCTGGAGTGCATGGCCGGGGTTGCCAACGATGTCTCTTGGCGAGGTCATTGTTGATGTTGAATCGTTTTCTGGAATGACAGATGTCATACTTCCCTGTGGACATCGGATACCCACAGTTTGGGGCGAAAAGAAAGTATCCTGCAAAGCGGAGCAATTGGCAAAGACGGTAGATGGAAGAAGGCGTCTTGTCGGTTTCTGCTCCTGCTGTGTCGCTTTGTATGAGACAGGGAAACTCAAGGCTATTTTATGCAGGGAGAAGATTCGTGAAAAAGAAGCCGCACTTGCGCAAATCATGAGAGCCCAAGGAGAATGGCCGCTCACATGCATTAGTCATGAATATGAGCACTAGTCATGAGTCATGGACCGACTATGGACAGACACTAATTAGGAGACAAAAATGCTTCCAAGAATCTTGTCATTTGTAACTGTAGTTTCTCTGTGCTTGTCGGCGTCAGGGCAAAGTGTTGTGCCGAATCCAGCGACAAATGTAGTTGCAGTTGTCATTGGTTATGAAAATACTGTGCAGTTGCCATCGAAAGAGTTGATCCGAACATTTCCGACCTCATTGCCCTCGAATAGCGAGACCAATTGCAGGGCGGTGCTTTTCAGCATCCTAAGTCCATCAGAATGGAAGGGACGGTATTTCTTGCTGCAACGAAGTGGATGCCAATGCCAGTATTGTCGCACACGGCCTATGCCGCAAATATTTAGCTTTGGCGAGAAGTATTCCTTTGGCTCAATAACTAACATTAGTCATATGCTGTTCGACATTGGTCTGCCACGTGACGTGAAAGTCTTATCGTTTCCACGAGATGGTGGGCACAAGATCGTAAAGCCTGATCCGAAAGGGCCGACGACGGATACAGATGTAATGATTGATTCGATAAATATGGATAAAGTTGAGCATGAATACTGCATCAAGCCACAACGGTCATGGCAACGTCCATTGAGTGAGGCCTGGAATCCAGACATAATTTCTCTTAAGAATACCTACTTCCCACCGATGACATGCCGAGACATGACATTGACAGAAATTCTAGAATGTATAGAAAAGGCGTGCTTGGTTAATTATGAAGTAGAAATCAGGCAGGGTCCTTCCGATGCAACATGGAAGCGAAAATACAACTTGGCAATTGGCGGCAATTCGGTATTGGACACATTGTTGAAAATCGGAGAGTTGCAAGATGTTAGTCTGTATGTAGATCTTACGCGACGCTCGTCGGCAATATTCACATATAGAGTACCATTAGACTTGCAATTTATAGACTGGAGCAACAGTGTGTATTCTAGGACGATACCGTCTATGACATTTCATGATGTTTCCGTGAAGGATTTGACGTTCGAACTCTTCAAGAAAACAATGAAGGAATGGTATGATTCCGGCAAAATCTCCGAAGCGACGTTTGGCTTTGGAATCAAGAACAAAAATGTCTTGGAAAAGAGGC
This sequence comes from Kiritimatiellia bacterium, assembly GCA_017525225.1. Lineage (GTDB taxonomy): Bacteria > Verrucomicrobiota > Kiritimatiellia > RFP12 > UBA1067 > RGIG6720. Next base: position 95,062 of record JAFXTB010000171.1, on the reverse strand, counting down.
TTTCGTTTTCCTTTGACGGAATCAACCTTCGTGATGCGATCTTTGAGATATGCACTGCGTATGGTGTTCGCTATGATTTTCGGCGTCACTCATGGGAGGAGAAACTGCAATGATAATGAGGAATCATCCATTGCGTATCCTTTTGGCTGGCGTATTGATCGGCATAGTATGTACCGCTGAAGAGACAAAGCGGTACTGGATTGATGAAATCGCAGGGCCAATAAGAGAATTGAAGGGCAAGGGCGTTGAGTTGCGCCAGAAAGTACGAGAGCTGAAGGTTGTCCAAGAGGATGGTCTCGGCGGCCTAGACGGCAGGATGACACGATGGATTCGCGTTTATGAAACCCAGTTTCCGTGGATGTTACTCGGAAGTACGGAAGAGAAATGGGAGCGAGATTGCAAGCGAGCTTCCTGCCGCAACCATAGCGAACGCATAATGTCCCCCTTTATCCTCGCTTCTGAACTCAATCGTGAATGGGAAAGAAGCATGATACAATTTGAGATGCCATTTCAGCGTACACAATTAGGTAGCATAACATCATTTCTTTCACGCATTAATGAGATCCCCCCTTGTGGCGAGACAGATTCTGCACGCTGTCGTTATCGTGAGGGAATGCCATATCCTTTCACTCTTGTCTCCGCGCCGAACGATTACAACAAGCTGGATGTGATATGTGACCTTCGCCCTTGGTTTGCTAACGGGCGTGGCAAAGGCCGTTATCAAGATTTCCAGAGCGCACTTCACGATGAGGTCGCTTCAAGGTTAACGGCATACCCAAAGGACTCTCCATTGAGGCGAATCCGTATACCGCTATCGAAAAAGTGGAAGCATTGCCTTGGAAACGATATCACACGCATGTGCAAAGAGTTTGGCGAATGTAAATTACTGTTTACCTGTACCTTCGAGGTCCTCGAACCAGGCAGGACGAACATGAACGTAACATGTAGGACATATTCCATTAATTCGGACAAGGTATGGTTCCATACTCGTCAGTGTCATGACGATGCAGAATCTGTCTATAAGGTCCAAGTGGCAAGGGATTTCTACATGAAAGATTTGACCGGGCAGGAGACGGATGGGTTATTTAATCCTACTCGGACATGGGGAAGTGATTTGTCTAATTCCGGCTTTCACATGTTGTCATCAAATGTTTGTGTGATGGTCAGTAAAAACCCGTTTATGTTCCATTGGGCGGATGGCGCTCAAATCAATCTTGAAACGGAGAAGACGGATGCCTACCATAGCATCGCTTGGATGGTCCCGATGCCCTCGTGGTTCCCGACAACTTTCTCAACTAATGTTGCAGACATGTGCCAACTGTCCTATCTTGAGAGCCATCCAAGAGAGATGTTCCGTGTTCCATTGCAATGACAAGGATGATACCAAATAACCCTACAACAAGCGAGGAAACCATGAAAACTATGCGACGGTCGTCTTTCTTCTGGCAAATCATGTGTACAATCTTGCTGATGCTTATTTCTGTTTTGGCGGTGATTGTGTTTGAAATGGAACTTCGTTTGTTTGACGCTGATCAATCCAGCATGAGAATGTGCAATGAGTTGGGGCGTATTGTGGCGCATACGCAGCTTCCAAAGAAATACATTTTCACAGTACCGGTCTTTGATTTTATTGAACGGGGTGCATATCGACGAAACTGGAACATCCCATTTCTTGATTGGAATCGCAATGCTGACGTCTTCAAGGAGGTGTTTGAAACGTCTTTGCAAAGTGAACGCCGTCGCATATCAAATCAGTCAAAGGTTGTCGGAAGTGAATGAGTGTGGTAAATGTCCAATGATTGAGGCAACACAGTGAACGTGTCGAGATACAGTATTTCTGGGAGCTTGACCTCTCCGTTTCACACCAGGGCGTGGGCGGCGCTTGCGGCCCGTCTGGTATTTAAGATACTAAATGAAGAGAGGCCGTTAAATGACTAGGTTCAGCAAAACCACATTGTGTTTTACTGTAGCAATATGTTTACTTGTGGCTATGATCTCACTGTATAAGGCGACAAAAAAGCGTACTGTTGTCTCGTTGATGGAACGTGCTAGATATGCAGTCGTGAATTCACGGACAAATCAAGTTCCGCGAAGCGTTGCACTGGAACTTGCTGAAAAAGTCAGAAAGGGTTCTTCCATAAGAATCAGCCAGAAAAAGAGCGTAAGCTATGGAAGTATTTTTCTTCTAGACAGCAATATGAAGCCAATTGCACGTGTAGGTGTTCTAAAATACCCGTTGTTCCAGGTCAATGATATTCAATCTGAACACCGAATTCAATTTGAACTTCAATTTGATCTTGTTAAGGCATATGGTTTTAGTATGCGTGGATATAATGCCCTGAAACATGAAAAGTGAACATGCTCCACCAATCTGCTGAATTTGTCTATAATATTCACAACATGAAACGAACCCTTAACACAACGATCAACCGCTCAAAGAGCGAGAAGAACGACGAATCCAAATGGAAGGGGATGTGTTTATGGTGAAATATAAGTGGTGCTCTTATGTTTTTTATGGTGCATTGATGCTCATTGGTCTTGGTATCATAATGGGGTCTTTGTTTCCGGCAGGGCGCGACCCTTTTGTGCCTACATCCTCAGCTATTGCGATGAAAGGGCAGTGGTTGCATCAAGCTATCGTACAAAATCGTATACGGCATGAGGCAGGCGAGGTCTGGTGTGATCCTAACACGTGTTCAAATTCGATGGAATTTGTCAGAGGCGTTTTTAATTTACCGGAGACTAAGGAGTGGCGAGAGCATGGTACGCATATGGGAATAGATCCGTTGTGGAACGTAGCCATTGATGTTCCTGATGATTGTGGTGATACTAGTATTCCTATTCTCATTTCCTCTAATTTCAATCCAAAGTTTCTTGAATGTCATTTTGATGAAGGCGCGATTTTGCCGATAGGACGAGATGCTGGCGCACAAGACATGTCACTTGCAGACAAAGGGATTGTTGTTGTTAGAAGAGGTGGCGCAGCTCAAGTACTTAAGGCCAAACACTGTACTAGGAAAGCTATTCTGGGTGATTCGGTCAAGCATAAATGCCGGATTACCTTTCTTACACCACAAGGTAGGATAACTGTGGATATATGATGTATGTAGAGGACATGAACTCCTACGACTATCGCCGCCGCAGGATATCGAAGACCGTCCAGAGGCTCTCCATAAGCGTCACACCGCCTCCGTCTCCGCCCATCGAGACGCGGGAATGGCAGACGGTAGCCACGCACACATTCGTCTGGGACGGCAACAACATCGTGCTGGAGAAGATTCAATTTGCCAATGGCGCGACACGCACGGCTGAATACTTCTGGGGCATGGACAAATCCGGCACGGAGCAGGGCGCGGGTGGCGTTGGCGGTCTCCTTGCCGTCTCGTGCAGCGGGCAGTTCTATTTCCCTACGTTCGACAACAACGGCAACGTCACGAAGTACATCGACGAATCCGGCAACGTGGTTGCCGCCTACGAATACGACGACTTCGGGCGTGTTATTTCCCAGATCGGTCCACTCGCCGACTTCTTCCGCCATCGGTTTTCGACAAAGTATTACGATTCCGAAACGAAACTTTGCTACTACGGCTACCGTTTCTATTCGCCCGATTGGCGCATCTGGCTCAACCATGATCCTATTGGGGAGGCCGGAGGTGTGAATCTTTCAATGTTTGTTTTCAATAATCCAATGTTTCAATTCGATGCAGATGGTAGAGTTGTCATGCCTATCACTATAGCACCACCAGATTTTTATGTTCCTGCCCAAGGTTCGCAAACTCCTAGTTTATTTGATCAGCTTGGTAGTGGCACCGGGCCATTTCATGAGGAAAACTGGTTTGAATCCAATTATTCTGGATGGATTAATACATCTAAGTCCTTGTTTATTAAGGAAATCAACAAAAGTATAGACTGTAAAAATACACAACTGAATATTAAAAGTTCACGGCAAGCGGTAGATCCTGGAATAGCAGGAGATATACCATGGAAGATGCCTGTAGGGGGAAATGATAGACTATACGGTGACAATGGGCAAAATAATTGGCAGGCGACTTTAGTCTTGGGGAAATTCGCCATAGATTATGTTACTCCGATTACAATTCAATACGGTACATGTAATAATGGGAAACGTAAGTATAGCTGGAGTACAACGATGTATGTCGAAGACTCTTTGGGGTTACAAGGTACTGAGTCATGGCTCGGTAAGTATTTTGGATGGGCAGCGAAATCACGTAGAGCGCGTAGAGCGCACTGGATTATCAATGGTTCTGGTACATGTAATTGTTGTGAATGAATGACAATAGGAGTCCAGATGAAGAAAGATTTTATGAAAAGGATTTTATCAATCTGGTGGTTGTTACCATTGCTTATAGGCTTTTTTTCTCCGTAGTGGTCTGCTGGATGGATTCTTCGATGATGTCTCTTTGGCGAATTCGTATACATCTTGCCAACTGCATTGCTATGTGTTTGTTGGGACATTGCATAACCACAATATGTCTGTTTATAAGACGATGCTGGAGGAATGGTTTCATAAGTCTCGCTATATTGCCTTTCTTTCTTGCTATTGCATTTCTCGCGGCACTGATTCTAGGCCCCGACATTGATACTGTTATTGCAAAGGTGTCAACTATAACATCTATTCCACAATCTGAAATTCAATGTCTTGGTGGTAATTTACACCGTGAATCACGTGTCCTGTTCCGCCATGAGGGGAATTCACCTCTTGCGGGCAAGTATGAAGAAGTCTCGCCTAAAAGTCAAGCCTATGAGATCGTGATGGATTTTTTAAAACACATGAATGTCAACATGGATAAGGACGTGTCGGTCAGAATACTTAAGTTTCCATTGGAATTTGACACCGTGTTCTGTGTTATTTGTGGCAAGGAACAATGGATGGTGTTCTATGGTATGTCAGTAATGTGATCGTGCCCTCAAAAATTTGTAGGCAAATAACGCCCCATGTGTCATATCAGATTTGCTATAATGTAGTGCCATGAAGAAGCACTCTGCCAGATTTGAACTTCATTCCGCAGACCGCTCCTTCTCCGTCGCCTATGCGAATGTGGCGGGCTATAACTGCGGCTACACGATCACGACGCCGAACGGCAGCGCAATTCGTCGAATCGTTGAACGTGATGAGTTCCGCCGCAACCTTGTCACGAACTGCGCGACTTGCTTCAATTCATCGCTGGTCGATTCCAATGCATACGCCTTTGACGCGCTCGCCCGCCCGACAACCCGCAGAACCGGGACAACGGGCGTCTCGTCCGTTGACGCTTATTTCGCCTACAACAACCGCAGCGAGGTTGTGTCCGCCGCCATCGGCTCGAACCTCTACGCCCACGCCTACGACGACATCGGTAACCATGTCCTTTTCAGCGACAACTTGGCGACCAACACGTTCACGCACAACAGCCTCAACCAACTAACAACGGCGCAAGAAATCTCTGCGCACTCTGCGCCTCTGCGTGAGATAAGTCATACCTTGGACGGTGGCCTGTCTTCCGACGGCTTCTGGGAATACGCCTATGATGCGGAAGATCAACTCCTTTCCGTGACTTCCGCCGACCTCACCAACGGCGCGATCCGCGTGTTCAACTCCTACGACTACCGCCACCGCAGAATATCGAAGACGGTTCAGCGACTATCCGTCACCACTGCCCCGCCGCCATCGCCCCCGGTCGAGGCATACGAATGGAACACTATCGAGTACCGCACATTCGCATACGACGGCTGGAACCTGATCCACGAGACAGTTGCGGCAATCGACGGCGGCACGACCAATGTGTCCGAGGTACAGTACTTCTGGGGTCTCGACCTTTCCGATACCCTCCAAGGCGCGGGTGGCGTAGGCGGGTTGCTCGCAGTTTCCTCGAACGACCAGTTCTACTTCCCCACGTTCGACAACAACGGAAACGTCACGAAGTACCTAGACGAATCTGGCAACGTGGTCGCCGCCTACGAATACGACGATTTCGGGCGTACGATTTCGCAATCCGGTTCGCTCGCCGACTTCTTCCGTCACCGCTTCTCGACGAAGTACTATGAGGACGAAACAGGACTCTACTACTATGGCTACCGTTTCTACGCACCTGTATGGCATACATGGCTTAATCGTGATCCATTGGGTGAAGAAGGTGGGGATAACCTTTGTGTTATATGTCGTAACAATCTTGTGATACATTTTGATCCGCTTGGCCTAGAAGTGAAAATAATAAAGCATCTGCCTGGAGATGTGCCTTTGGTAGGATGGACGAAACATGGTGTTGCGGCAGAGACACATTTTCATGCCTCAGTACCTTCGGTCAATCAGATTCCAGGAGAGCGTGGGAGAATCCGATATAAAGTGATATTAACCCCTCCCCGTTCAATGTTAGATGTCTATTTCGTATGGGGATTGTCTGCAGATGCTATTCTGACGGCAATGATGAGCGAACAGCAACACATTGATTCTTTTGTAGGTTATGATAGAGCCATACATCATTTTAAGGCCGTTGTGGAACAAATTCACGACTGTCCGATTGAGGCTAAAAAGGCTTTAGACAAGCAATGAAAGTGGCTATTGCAAAAAAAGGAAGAATGTATCTATTACAATAAGGTTTACATTGATGGACCAGGAGGTGTTCATGGACATTAAGTATGTATTTATGTTACTGCTGATGCCGTTATGTTCTGCGGCAATATCTTTGGATATGCCTTTGAGTATTTCCAATAACCTTCCTTGTTACATCCGTGATAGAGGTTGTGCAACGAGATGCATCTCTCATCCATTGTCGAGAGAAGGGATGAATACATTTTCGGCATCTAAACTGACACCTGAACGAGCAGCTATTGCCTATTATGCGGCCATGTCCTATTTGCGTTATTCGTTTCAATCGGAAATGCAGGAAGGATATGTGCCACATGATTTTGAATCTTCTTTTTTGCCGAAGACATCGTTTGACGTACTGCCCAATATGGATTTTCCTATTTGTGGCGTGAAATTGTCGGAGATGAATGTTGTCGGTTCTGCTTTTGAAGTTAGGAATCGCGTGGCGACAAACACATTGTCATGCGTATTGCTCTCATTTAGGAACAAGCAGCAGTATTTGTTTTCAGTTTACTATGTTGAAAATAATGGAATTGCTCATGTTTCATTCATTGAAGCCGCACAGAACTTTGACCTCCTTGGCGAAGAGTCTTACTATCCTTTTCTAACGGAAGAAGAAGGTCTGAAACAGCAACAGTTTTTGTCCAACTTCAACGCGCATAGATTTAGAGAGCGACACCTAAAACCGATCTCTTCATGTAAAGTGACCAATGACGTAGAGTTTGCTATTGATGGCCTGTAGACAGGAGACGTTCTCGATACTGCGCACGTACGACGGACTGATGCGGAATGAAGAGACATCCGTCGTTCTCACCAACGTTCGCCATTCAGCGAAGACGCGCCTCTACGATTCCGAGAGCCGCGTCTGCGGCTACGCGCTCACCAACGCCGTAGGGCGCGGAGTGTCAGTGTCCCTGTCCTACGCAGGATCGTATGTCACGAACATGGTTTACGCCCTGCCGGACGGAAACACCTTTGCCGTCGGTCTCGAGAGGAAAGCATCGCGCAGGTACCTTGTCGCACGGCGCGACCATGTCTTCAACGGGTTGCCGGTCTACTGGTATTCCACCGGCTACGATCTCCTCGGCAGACCCACCAACGCGGTCGATTCCGTTTCCCTTGTGCGCGAGTGGCTGTACAACCGGCGTTCGGAGCTCGCTTCCGCGCAAATTGGCCAGAACCTATACGGCTACGCCTACGACACCATCGGCAACCGTCTCTGGGCGGCGGATAACCTTGTGACCAACACCTACTCCGCCAACAATCTCAACCAATATTCCTCCATTCTCCGCGACTCCGCGTCTCCGCGTGAACCAGCATACGACGCCGACGGCAACATGACGGGCGACGGCACATTCGACTATGCCTACGACGCGGTGAACCGGCTCTTGTCGGCGACATCTGCGGCGGAGACGAACGGCGCGATCCGCGTGCTGAACGCCTACGACCACCGCAACAGACGGATACGCAAGACGGTCCAGAGGTTCTCAATAAGCGTTACACCGCCTCCGTCTCCGCCCATCGAGACGCGCGTAAATGACATCTTGCCATAGGTTATCACGCAGGCAAAATTTGCGATGGTCTGCACCCATAGTGTAAACGTTGAATCATGTGCCAGTGGTTTGCGATGGCGGCCCGCTCGGCGAGCGGGCCCTACCACGTGTGTTAGTGTTTCTCACAACCCTCACCACCTTCACCACCATCCCCCCCCCTACAACCCTCACAACCTTCAACACCGGCTCCAGTAGACATGCGGCTTGCATTTCAACGATAGGATGGTATAATGTGACGCAACGCAGAAGTGTGGATCGTTAGAAAGAAAGGAACAATGGTGCCATGCAGATGAAAACCAGTACTGTCGTGATGAATGCCATCGTAGCCATGATCGCCGGCGTAGCCGCGCAGGCCGTGGCGGAGCAGGAGGGGAACCTCCTCAAGAACCCCGACTTTGAGCAGGGATACAAGGAATGGCGCAAGGTCGAGCCCATGTGGCGCGTGGAGGACGGCGCAGGCTACGGCGGCTCGAAGGGGCTTGTGTGGGAGAGCGCCACGCCCTCGAAGCGTGGCTATCCGGCCCAGTACGTCACGCTGGAGGCAGGCTGCGCGTACCGGCTTACGGCGCTCGTCAAGGTGGACAGCCTCAAGGGCGCCAAGGCGCCATACGTCGGATTCGAATGGTTCGATGTGAATGGCAAATGGACTGGCGCCGCGAAGACGCGTCCCGTGGACGACAACGGGGCGCTCAAGGGCGGCTGGGTGCGATACGAGTGCGTCACGCGGAAGATGAGATCAACCGATGCGCGCGGCGGCGTGCTGTGCATGCTGGACGCCGGCTCCAGCGGCAAGGTGCGCTTCGACGACGTCACCTTCGAACGCGTCCCCGTGAAATCGATCGAGTACATCTGCACGTCCGCCTACCGCGACGCGGCGTCGGACGGCGAGCTGCGGGTGCTCGCCTCGCTGGACGCGGATGTCGGCAGCCAGGTGGCGTCGCTCTCGGTGAAGACGGCGGACGGCACGATGCGCACGCTTGAACCTATCAGGTTCGAGGAAGACGTCGCCGTGTTCTCGATGCCCGTGACCTCGCTCGCGATGGGGTCGCAGAAGTTCGCGTTCAAGCTGGCCAGCCGCAAGGACGGCAAGACGATCGGCACGGCGGAGGTCGCGTTCGAGCGCACCGCCCCCGGAGCCGTCCGCAGGCGCGTCACCTTCGACAGCCGGGGTCGGATGCTCCTCGACGGCAGGAAGTTCTTCCCGCTCGGACACTACACCGGCGCTATGAACGACGCCGACATGGCGGAGTACAAGCGCGGCCCGCACAACTTCGCCATCCAGTACGGCGCCGTCACCCCCGAGCAGCTCGACCGCTACCAGAAGGCCGGAGTGTACGTGGCGGCGGACGTGCGCAAGCTGATCTATGGCTACAACTACTCCTCCAAGAGCAATCTCAAGACGATGGAGGATTCCAAGGCCGCGCTGCTGAAGCGCTATGGGGAGATAGGCTCGCATCCCGCGTTAGTGATGTGGTACCTGAACGACGAGGCCCCCGTGAGCCTGGTGCCGAACACGACGGCGGTCAACGAGTTCCTGCATTCGATCGATCCGGACAGGGCGACCGTCACGTGCCTCTGCGACCCCAGGACCCCGCGCGAGTTCATGCCCAGCTACGACGTGATGGCGCACGACTGCTACCCGATCGGCAACATGGTGGGCAAGAGCATGCTCGAGCGCGTCACGCGCCAGATGCGCGTGGTGTCGGACCGCATGGCCGGGATGCGCCCCTTGTGGTTCATCCCGCAGACCTTCGACTGGCGCTGGTGCTACTCGAAGGACCGCCTTGAGAAGTGCGACCAGCCATATCTGCGCATGCCCACGCGCGAGGAGATGGCGAACATGACGTGGCAGGGGATCGCCTGCGGCGCGAACGGGATCGTCTCCTACTCTTTCAACGAGATCCGCCGCCACGCGAAGGGCGCCGAGTACGAGAAGGCGTGGGGCGAGACGTGCGATGTGGCGTTCGAGGTGAAGGGGATGGAGGATGTGCTTCTTTCCGACGATGCCACGGCGGAGTTCGCGAAGGGCTGCGCGTCGCTGCCGACATACCTGCCCGTGCGCTTCTACCGCCACGAAGGCAGGGTGTGGATGCTCGCGGTCAACGCCATGCGCGACCCGCAGCGCGGCTGCATCCAGCTTCCCTCGGCCTGCCGCGACTTCAAGACGAAGCTCGGCGGCGGAGTCGCGTGCGCGCCCGATGGACGCTCTTTCTCGCTCGACCTGCCGCCGCTCGGATATGCATTCGTCTCGTTCCAGGACTGATGTCCGCCGGCTTGCGGAGAATGTCGCATGAAGACCGTCTTGACGGCAGTTGCCTCGGTGGTGTCGATCGCCGCCGTGGCGGCGGCGCTTCCGCCGCACCTGGAAGAGGCCATCACAAATGCGGTGGCCGTCACCGAGGCGAGGGCTTACACGAACGCTGAAGGCGCTTCTCTCAGCTACCGGTTCCATGCGCCCGTCAAGGTGGAGACGGGAAAGCGCTATCCGCTCGTACTCTTCCTGCACGGCGCGGGATCGCGTGGATCGGATAACACGAGGCAGCTTTGCAACGGCGTATGGCCCATGCTCTCCTACATGAAGGCGAAGGGGACGGAATGCTATCTCATCGCGCCGCAGTGTCCGGTGGGGCAGAGGTGGTGGGGATTCGTGGACGGCAAGCTGTCCGACAATCCCACCGTTCCAATGGCGCTTGTGATGGGGCTTCTGGACAAGACAATCAAGGAATACCCCGTCGATGCCAGCCGCGTGTACGTGACAGGTCTTTCCATGGGCGGCTCCGGCACATGGGAAATCATCCTGCGCAGGCCTGAGCTTTTTGCGGCGGCGATGCCGATATGCGGCCGCAACGACCCCTCGCTCGCGGCTAGGATTCGCTCCATTCCGATCTGGGTGTTTCACGGCGACCGTGACAACGTGGTTCCACCATCATGTTCGCGCCAGATGGTGGCGGCACTCTGGCAGTGCGATGGCAACGTGCGCTATCGCGAGTATCCGGGCGTGAAGCACAACAGCTGGGAGGCCACCTACGCCGATCCGACGGTCCTCGAATGGTTCTTCAGCCAGGTGAAGAAATGAAGGGGTAGCTGAAAATGCATGCAGAGCTTACAAGACGCGGATTCCTCTCTGGCGCGATGGCGTTCGCGGCGGGGCGCGCGTTCTCCGCACCGCACGGCGTCTTTTCGTCCGGCGTGCCGCGGTTGACTTTCGCGGCCATTTCGGACATACACATAAAGTCCCCGAAGGTATCCACGAAGTACGACACCGCGGTTTTCGAGCACGCGCTCAAATGGTATCGCGCGCAGGGTGTGGACGCCGTCGTCGTCGCCGGGGACATGGCTGACCGCGGACTTGTAGAAGAGTGGGAGATGGTCGGCGCCGCGTGGCGGAAGATCTTCCCGGAAGACAAGGGGCCAGACGGTCGTCATGTCGAAAAGGTGTTCATCACGGGCAACCACGACCACGACGCATGGAACTATGGAACCGCTTCGAGTGACGCCTATCCGGATCCAGCGGATTTTGAGGCGCACAAGCTCGTCAACGACTATCCGCGGCACTGGAAGTCGGCATTTGGCGAGGACTACGCGCCGATATACATGAAGACGGTCGGAGGATTCCGTTTCGTCGCCTCGCATTGGGATAACGGGGGCCTCAAGCAGTTCGGCCCGCGGCTCAAGGCGTTTCTCGAGGCGCACCGGGAGGAACTTTCGGGGCCGCGTCCGTTCTTCTACGTGCAACATCCGCATCCCAGGGGAACGGTGTTCGACGAGAGTCGATGGAGCTGGCTGGCCCATAGCGGGGTTGCGGACGACGGCACCGTTACGGCGGCGCTGGCGGAGTTCCCGAATGCCGTCGTGTTTTCAGGACATTCCCATTGGTCTATCACCGACGAACGCTCGATCTGGCAGGGCGCCTTCACCTCCATCAACCTCGGATGTCTGCGGCGTACGGGCTTCTGCCGTACCAGGAACGGAGCCATGGGCTATGAGAACTGGCGGACGCCAGGCGTACGGAAGAAGAAGCCTGCGGCCTTGCTGATCGACGAAGCCAAGACGATGCCGCACTACCCACCGTCCTTTGAATGCCACCATGGTTCGCTCGTGCGCGTCTATGACGATCGGATAGTGATCGAGCGTCGTGAATTCACAAATGATCGTCCCGTGGGTGACGACTGGGTGATACCGCTGCCGACGGCAACGTCACGCCCGTTTGCCTACGACAGGCGCGAGAAGGAGTCTGTCGCTCCGGAGTTCCCGTCGGACGCCCGGTTGACGATCGAGCGGACGGATGCGAAGAACCGCGCCGGAAAAAGGGTTCCAGCGGTGAGGCTGTCGTTCCCGGCGGCGAACGCGGTGAAGGGGGCGAGGCCATTCGACTATCTCATCGAGATCAAAGGCGGCAGCGGCGAGAGTCTCACGCGCGCGGTGCTTGCGCAGGGCGTTGAGCTGGGCGTGGACTCTAAGGCGGCGAACGGCGCTTCGTGCTGCGTTCTGGCGCGCGAGGGTCTGCCGAAGGGGATTGTATCGGTTTCAATCCGCCCCGGTGCAAGCTTCGGCGCGCTTGGCCGTCCGTTGATCGCCACGTGCGAACTCGCGTGAAATCAAAGATGAACACCACGAAGTAATGAAGTGGCAATGCCTTGATGAAAAGATTTCGTACCCAGATGACACATCACCGCACTAAATCTATGTGAAAACAATAGATTTCGTACCCGTATTCGTTTAGAGTTGACCAAATCGTCTAAAAATGATATCATTTCGTCCGCTAAAACTTGTAAGAGGAGTCATGAATGGTCGGTCGAGATGAAGAAATCGAGGAACTGCGGGCGATTGCGGCGGGTGATCGTTCCAGTCTTGTCGTTGTCTATGGCCGTCGCCGTATTGGAAAGACGTTTCTGATTCGAGAGGCGTTTAACTATTCTTTTGCGTTCTCGCATACGGGGATGGAAAAGGGAATGTTGTCAGAGCAGCTGCATCAGTTCCGTGAGTCTCTGGTTGATCATGGGTGGGCGGATTGCCCAGTCCCCAAGACTTGGATTGAGGCGTTTTCGCTACTGAAGAAGTTTCTCGCTGGCCGTGGCGACGGACGCAAGATCGTGTTCATCGATGAACTGCCCTGGATGGATACGCCGAGGTCGTCTTTTCTGTGTGCGTTCGAACACTTCTGGAATGGTTGGTGTTCGGCGCGAAAGGATATCGTCCTCATCGTCTGCGGAAGTGCGACGTCCTGGATGACGCAGAAGGTTCTGCGTAACAAAGGAGGCCTTTTCAACCGCGCTTCTAGAACCATCAATCTCCAACCCTTTACATTGCATGACTGCGAGGCGTATGTTCGGGAAAAAGGGATTGTCATGAGTCGGCGGGAAGTGGTTGAGGCCTACATGGTGTTTGGCGGTGTTCCATATTACTGGAGTCTTCTCGACAGGCGATTCTCTTTCGCGCAAAACCTCGATAGGCTGTATTTCTCGCCGTCCGGGGAGCTTGTTCCGGAGTTCAGGCGTCTGTTTGAATCCGTGTTTCGGCGTCCTGATCTTTATCTGAGGCTTGTTACCGTTCTTGGGAAGTCGTCAGGAGGAATGACGCGCGAAGAACTCGCGCATGCCGCAAATGTCAGTAACGCCGGCAAGCTGACGAGGTGGCTGAATGAACTGGAGCAAAGTGGATTCATAAAGGTGTTCCTTCCATTTGGTAGACGAAAGAAAGGGGCCCTTTATCAGCTTGTAGACGCTTTTGCCCTTTTCCATTTCAGATTCATGCGTATCGCACAGACCGTCGGGAACGGTTTCTGGTCAATGGCGGCCGACCTGCCCGAACGTCGGGCCTGGGAAGGCCTGGCGTTTGAGAGGGTCTGTTTCATGCATAGCCGCGAGATAAAGGAGGCGTTGCGCATCGGCGGTGTGATAACGGAATTGTGTTCATGGCGGAGTGACAGGAAAAAAGGCGGTGCCCAGATCGACATGCTGCTGGCAAGACGCGATGGCGTGATCAATGTCTGTGAGATGAAGTTTTCAACGGGTCAGTTTGCGATCACGCCGGACTATGCCGGAAAACTTGCGAACAAGGTCGCGATTTTCAAGGAAGAAACTGGCACGGAGTGTGCCGTGCATCTGACGCTTGTGACGATGAATGGCGTTAAACGCAACGAAAATGCATCGATTGTCCAATCGGAAGTTACCGCCGACGATTTGTTCCGTGCTTGATAGGAGACAGGCGATGAAGATGGTGTTTCTGGTGATGGTGATCTTCGGGGGAGCGGCGCCCTCGTCGCTTCTGGCCAACATGCCGCTGAGCGATGGGATTGCGGCGCAGAACAAAGCAGGGGGTGTCCTGTTCGAGAACTGGTCGGCGGAGACCGCGACCACGCGTATCGACGCAGACGGAAAGCAGGGATGGATCCATGCTGCGCCCGAGAAGGGACGGAAGAAAGGCCGATTCCTCGGGATGTTCGGCTGCAAGCTGTCGGATCTCTCGAAGGTGAAACTGGGCTTCAACGAGGGCCGCCTCGTCGTGGACACGACGGACTGCGACCTGACGCAGCCACATTCATTCATCCGTGTCTGTTTCGCGGTACCTTTGGCGGACATCCCAAACGGGCCGACGATCGACTTCATCGCGGAGATGAAGGCGCCCCCCGGCGCGCGCTGGGAGATGGGCCACAACGGCAGATACACCGATGAGGCCGCGCCTGTGAACAAACTGCACCAGAAGAAGATGCACCACTACTGGAACGTCCGACAGGTGATGTCGGAAGATGCCGCCGTAAAGCCATACGCCTATTCCCGTACCGTACCGGCCGGACTGAAAAGCCTGCAGTTCGACGTGCGCCTTGAGACTTCCGGCGTGTTCGAGTTCGGCAGGATATCCTGGGAGCTTGCAAATGTGTCCGAACAGAAGGTCGACCCCAGGAAGAACCTGCTCATCAACGGCGGCGCGGAGCGCGGATGGTACGGCACAGCGATGGCGAACACGATAACATTCTCGGAAGACGGCAAGTACCTTGGCCAGGACGGACACTGGTTCACCACCTCCACCGAGCCAGCGATCGATATTGAGGAGAAGCATTCGGGCCGCGCGTCGTTCCGCTTCCATGTCGACCACGACCGCGAGTCGATCCCGGCGTGGGGCCCGTACAACATGGAGTTCAACCAGATACCGGTGATCTCCGGCAAGCCGCTCGTCTTCACATGCTGGGCGAAGGCGGACAGGAAAGGGCGCTGCCTCAACCTGCGCCTCAATACTGGGAACGGGAACGTGGGCGCCTACTGTATATCGCTTAGGCTCACCACCGAGTGGAAACGCTACAGACTGCTGGTGAAGAACGTCGGGCAGAAACAGAACGGCTGCTACGGCGATCTCCAGGCGAGCTTCGGCCTCATCACGCCGCGGATCGACATCGTCTCCCCCGGAACATTCTGGGTCGATGACTGCGGCGTCTTCTATGCGGAGGACGGCGACTATGAACTTGAACCGATCTGCGTGAGCGGGGCGATAAACAAGAAGTCGGCGGTCTACTACCCGGGCGAAAGAATCGGCGCGAACATCAAGGTTCTACAGGGGCTCGGCCGCGACGGGGCGCGGCCCTCCCCAGACATCGGCCGCGACGGGGCGCGGCCCTCCCTGCGCAGCTGCCGCGTGTCTTCGAAGGCGTTGGACTTCCGGGGGAAGGTAGTGGCGGAGACGTCGGAGCGCGAGGTCGCTTTGAAGGACGGCGGGGCGGAACTCTCCGAGGAGCTCAAGCTGCCTGATCGCTTCAGGGGGCCTGTCCAGTGGCTCTTCACGGTCAAAGGCCGTGCCGCCGACGGTTCCGGCGAGGTGCTGCAGGACGCAGGGTTCAATCTCGGTGTCATCGACGCCCGTAAGCCCCTGCTGAAGCGCATGGGCTACAATCTGCCGGCCAGCTTCAATGTCCCCCGGATGATCGAGCTAATGAAGGACTTCCGTGTCGGGTCGACGAGGATCTGGGACTCAAAGACCTGGGGCGAAAGCAGGATGAAGGCCATGTCCAGTCTCCACGAAGCCGGGGTGGACATTCTTTACTGCTTCTCGAACGCGGGCGTGCTTCCCTACAATCTGCGGTATCTCGTAGTGAAGGATCCGACCGAGTGGCAGAACCACATCTCGGACGTCGTCACGAACATGCAGGGGAAGATCTGCGCGTACGAGATCCTCAACGAGCCGAATGCCCGCTCTGGGATGGGGCGCAACCCCGATCCCGAGAAATACGACCTCATCACCCCAGAGACGGACGTGTGGTGCATCAAGACCGCCGCCGAGGCGATACGCTGGCACGACAGCAAGGCCCTGATCGTCGGCCCGACAACGTGCCACACCGATCTCGGCTGGACGCTTGACGTTCTTGAGCGCGGTGCGGCGAAGTATCTTGACGTGATCTCCGAACATCCCTACTGCGCGATGCCGGAGATGCCGGATTACCGCAGACAGGTGGAGACGCTCGTGAAGGAAGGCACGCGCATCAAGGGCCGGCACATGCCCAGCTGGGCGACGGAACGCGGCAAGACGACGCCGTCGAACCCCGAGCACGGCTGCATCTATCCCAGAGACGCCCAGGGCGCGGCGTTGATCGTCCGTACGATGATCGTGGGCTTCGCCGGCGGGAGCGAACGCTATTTCGACTTCCAGTTCGGTACGCACAACAGCATGATCAGCTACATCAACATCCACAATGGAAACCCGGACAACGACTACATGGCGCGTCCTAGCTGCCTCCCGTATGCGCAGCGCGCGCTGATGGACCTGATCGATGAGGCACCCTGCGTGAAGGAGATTCCTGTCGGCGTCGCTTCCCGCGCATACGTCTTCGATCGCGGCGATAGGCGCGTGGTAGCGTTGTGGAAGTTTCTCGGCGATCCCATGAAGGTGACGCTGCCCAGGAAAACGGACGTGTACGACTTCATGGGCACGTACTCAGAGAAGGCGGAACTGACGCTCGACGTGTTCCCGCAGTATCTTGTAACGAAAGACACTGTCGATCAGATCGAGAAACTTTTCGCGACGCTTGATTTCGGGGCTGAGAAGGACGCAGTGGCGGAAAGGCGCGAACAGCTGAAGGTACCGTACTTCGAGAATGATGTCGATTGGACCAAGGCAGTGGTCGTGGCCGGCAGGAAGGCTGATCCGTGCGCGAAGCCTGGCAGCAGGGCGAGATCTTCCTACGAACCGAAGCCGGGCGACGCGCTCGAGGTACGCCTCGCGTGGAACAGGACGGGGCTCATGATGCGCGTCGTCGTGGAGAAGGACGGTTTCCATCCCGAAGGAGACGTCATGAACACATGGAAGGGCGATGGGCTCCAGATTGCGTTCGACACGACGAAGAACGCGCAGAAGGTGGCCTCAGGGTATGACGACGACGACTTTGAATACGACCTCGCGATGTTCGGCGGCAAGCCCACCGTGTTTCGCCGCAACGCGTCGCTCGCCTACCACGATTCGCTCCACAAGCCGCTCGGCGTGGTGGAGGATGTCGCGCTGGACATCAAGAGCGAAGGCCGCAAGACCATCTACACGATCCGCTTCGCCCCGCAGGCAGTCTCGCCGTTCCGTCTCAATGCCGGCGAGTCGATGCGCTTTGCCGTTCTCGCCAACCTCAACGATGGCAAGAGGCGCTACGGCGCGCTGGAGACGGCGCCCGGGATACTTGTCAAGGGCAAGTGGCCATACGGTTTCCAGGAGCTGGTGCTTGTGGGAGAAAGTAAAGGAGAATAAGATGATGTCTTTGAACGTTCTCAAATCGCAAATGACACAAATGTTCACAAATCACAAATGGTGTAGATTTGCATTGGCGGCGGTCGTCGCGTTCTCGGTGGCGCGGGGGGCCAGTGCGGCGGACGGCGTGCCGCTGCCGGGGCTGTCCGGTGCGGAGGTGTCGTTCAGGATCCTGGCCGAGGAGTTCGGTTCGTCCAACAGGGCGTTGAAGGTGGCCGCGCCGTCGAACATGAAGACGGTGGACGTCAAGGCGGGCAAGGACGGAAAGACCATCGTCACCTGGCGCGGATGCGAGACGTTCGGTGCCGACTTCACGGTGACGGCCGTGTTCGAGACTCTGCCGGACGGATCCATCGGCTGGAAGTTCGGCTACGAGAACTGCGAATGCCCGCTTCCCGTGGCGGAGGTCCGCTTCCCGATCGTCACAGTACCGCGCGGTCCGGAGACTGCGATCCTGTATCCCATGTCCATCGGTGCGCTCGTCTGGCCGGAGTGGGCGAAACTCAAGCCGGGCGCGACGGTGGCATCCGCAAGGCCGCAGACGTTCCACTTCATCGCGGCCTTGACGGAGGGTGGCACGGGCTGGTATCTGGACCAGCGTGACGAGGCGAGGTTCTACACCGGCAGGTTCAGTGCGAAGGCCGGACAGAAGGCCGGTACGGTGTCGCTCGAGGCTGTCTGCGAACCGCCCGCCGCCTCGCCGCGCAATTGGAAGATGCCGTTCGGCGGCACGATCGCCGCGCTGCCGGGGGCGGACTGGTTTGCGGCGGCGGCGCGCTACCGCGACTGGGCGCGGCGCCAGCCGTGGTACAGCGCGGCACGGGCGCGCAACTTCGGGAAGATGCGCGACATCGCCATGTGGTTCTGGAACCGTGGCGCAGCCGACCACGTGATCACGCCGGTGGAGAGGTTCCAGAAGGCGTCCGGCGTTCCAGCCGCGCTCGACTGGTACTGGTGGCACGACATCCCGTATGACACCGGATTCCCGAACTTCTGGCCGCCGCGTGAGGGCGAAGAGGTCTTCCGAGCCGCCGTGAAGCGATGCAACGACGCAGGGATCTTCATCCAGGTATACACCAACGGCATGACTTGGGACCTTGACGATCCTTCCTGGTCCGAGGGTGGGGAGGAGGGCGTACGCATCAGCAAGGACGGCACGTTTCGCGCGACGGCGTTCAACAGATTCCTCCCGCATCGGCTCGCCTACATGTGCGGTACGGCGGAGAAATACCAGACGCGTATGAGGAAGCTCTACCGCACTCTCGCGTCCACAGGCATGCCGGGCATCTACATGGACATGATCGGCAACGCCTCATACGACCCGTGCTACGCCACGAACCACGTCCACGCGCCCGGCGGCGGCACGCACGGCATCAAGGGATACCGCAAGTTCGCGGCGCAGATAAAGGCGGACAACCCCGGCATCCTGCTCTGCACGGAGGACGCCACCGAGCCATATCTGGACGTGTTCGACGCCGGCATCTGCCTCGCGTGCAACTCCGAGCGCTACGGCTACAACAACGATCGCCGCTACACCGTGCCGGTGAACCAGGCCGTCTATCACGGCTGCGAGGTGCTGTTCGGCTCGTATGCCATGGTGCACGGGATTCCGCCGTTCGATTCGAAGTGGCCTACGGACAAGAAATGGAAGATCGAGAAGGACTGGAAGGCGATGTTCCCCGACCAGTTCGCGCTCGAGCTAGTGCGTGGCGTGACGTGGGGTATGCAGCCGATGGTCCACAACTTCCGCCCCGGCGACGACACCGACCCGCGCTTCGCGGACGACTACCGGCTGATGATTGACACGGCGCGCTTCTACCACAGCAACCGCGACTTCCTCTTCGACGGCGACATGTGCGCGCCAGGCAAGATGGAATGCGACACGCCGAAGATCGACTTCCTCGTGCGCGGCACGTACGCCCGAGAAGGGGAATACCGCACCACCACGCGCTACACGATACCAGCCATCCTGCACTCCGTCTGGCGCGCGCCGGACGGACGTAAGGCGGCAGTGCTCGTGAACTGGACGCGATCCCCGCGCAAGTACGCGCTCTCAACGCCCGATGTTTCCTCAAAGGGAGAGATCCCGCCCCGCAGCTGGCTGCTCGTCCCGGCGGCGAAATGCGCGGATGCGATGTCCGCGAAGTACAGGGAATTGTGGAACGACCAGGTCCAGGCGCAGATCGACGCGCGTATCGAGAAGTGCCGCAAGGCGGACGCGGTGGTGGAAGTCGATGCGCCGGACGGTACTGAGGTGAAGGTCGAGCAGGTCTCGCACGCCTTCCAGTTCGGGTCGCACATCTTCAACTTCGACCAGCTCGGGCGCGACGACTGGAACGACATCTACAAGGCTACGTTCACGAATCTCTGGAACGCCGCGACGATCGCGTTCTACTGGAAGTCCTACGAGCCGGTGCAGGGGAAGTTCCGTTTCGCGCCGGGACCCCACGACGGCGCGGCGTTCTGGAATTCCGTATCCTCGCTCACGCCGGCGGAGAAGTACGACAGGTTTCTGGAATACCGCCGTCCGGCGCCGGACCCGGTAGTCGACTTCTGCGAACGCAATGGAATCGCAATGCATGGACACGTGATGGTGTACCGCAGCTTCCATCCGCAGTGGGTCGAGGGCGACGACCCGAAGAGCCCGGCGGTGATCGCGAAATACCAGGCGCACATCCGCGAGCTCGCGCGACACTACGGGCGGCGCATCGGCCAGTGGGACATAGTGAACGAATCCTGCCGCCGCGACGCCTCGCCGTCGGCGCCGGACGATACGGAGTTCTGGGGGCAACCGAAGAAGTTCCCAGTACCCGCCGACTACACGTTTCCTTGCTTCAAGACTGCCGAGAAATACCTCGATCCGTCGGTGAAGGCGGCGATCAACGAGGCCTGCACGATCGACGAAGTGTATCTCGCGTTCGTGAAGTCGCTCATCGATCGCGGCGCGAAGATAGACATCGTCGGGATCCAGTTCCACATCTTCAATGCCAATGAGATGCGCGGCCTCGCGCGCGGAGAGCACAAGGGCCGGCGCGGATACTGCTACACGCCGGAGCGCATCATGAAGACGCTGGCCGACGCGGACCGGCTGGGACGCCCGATCCACATCTCGGAGATCACCATACCTGCACCCGAGGACACCGCATGGGGACATGAAGTCCAGGCGCAGGCTCTCCGCGACCTGTATCGGCTCTGGTTCTCCTGGCCGAGCGTCTACCGCATCACATATTGGAATCTCGTGGACTACACGAATCACAAGGAATCGCTTTCCTCCGGCTTCTACACGAAGGACATGAAGAAGAAGGCGGTGTGGCACATGATGGACAATCTGCTCAACCGCGAGTGGAAGACGCGACTGACGGTGAAGGCCGATGGCGGGAAGGCGGCCTTCCGCGGATTCAAGGGCCGGTACCGCCTGACATGGAAGGGTAAAGACGGCAAGGAACATGTTCAGTCCACGGAAGTCAAATGAGGAAGTGAAAATGAGAAAGCTAACAGCAACAGCCATCGTCGCGGCATCGCTATGCGCTCGGCGAAATCGATGTGAAGGAAAAGTGATAGCATGAAGTCCTCAAGAATCTCATGGTTGCGGCAGAACCTTGCCTGCGCTTTCGTTGCGGCTGCCGTTTGCGGCCAGGCTTCCGCCGATGCGTCGGTAAGACGCGTGTTCCGTCCGGAACGATATTCGCGTGGCGATGCGGGGGTGCATGTCCTGCTGCCGATCGACGAGGCGAAGTGGATATGGCCTACCGAATTCAGGAATGAAATCGCCACCGCTCCGGAAAGGTATTTTCGTTTCCGGCGCGAATTCGTATCGCCAGGCGGGACGGCACGGGTGGATGTAAGCGCCGATGAACGTTTCATCTTGATTCTGGACGGACGCATCGTGGCGCGCGGACCGAATCGCGGTCTAGTGGAAAACTGGATGTGCCACACGTATGACATTGATCTTCCGGCAGGTCCACACACGCTTGACGCGGTCGTCTGGCGCATCGGGGAAGCGGCACCGCTGGCGCAGCTGTCGTGGCGAGGAGGATTTGTCCTCAAGGCCGACGGGCCGTTTGACGCGTTGCTCACTACAGGCAAGGCGCCATGGAAGGCTGGGGCGCTGAAGGGGACGCATAGCGACGGGACGTTGGAAAGGGCGCGTTCGTGGGGGTGCGGCGCGCCATTCCGGGTCAGCGGAACGGGCCTTGCGACAGAAATGCCCGAGCGATGGGGAAACGTGGCCGTAGTACGCGACGCAGTCCGGACCAAGCGAATCAACCGTGTCGGCACGAGACGTCCCGGATGGATTCTTTATCCTGCGCAGCTGCCAGACCAGACGGAGATCCTGGTTCGTCCCGGCGAGTTCAAGACGGGCGATGTGAAGATCGGCGAAGGTTTCACGGTGCCGCCGCAATCGAAGAAGGAGATTCTATGGGATCTTCAGGACTACTACTGCGCCTATCCTGTCCTGAAGACGTCCGGAGGCGCCGGAGCCCGTATAACCTGGGGATGGAGCGAGGCCGTGCGCGAAAAGAACGGGCTCAAGACGCGTAACCGTGCCGAGTGGCGAGGCAAGATGTTCAAGGGCTTCACGGATCTCTTCCTGCCGGACGGGCGCGACGACGCCGAGTTCTCTACGCCGTGGTGGCGTAGTGGGCGCTGGGTGAGAATCGTGGTGGAGACGGCGGATTCGCCGCTCGAAGTGAACGACATTGCCATCTTGGAATCCCGCTATCCAGTGGAGGACGAGAGCGTTTTTGCCTGCGACGATCCGACCATCCAGCCCGTGCGCCGCATCTGCGCGCGAGGCATGCAGATGTGTGCGCATGAGATGCTCTTCGACTGTCCGTTCTACGAGCAGCAGATGTATCCTGGAGATTCCCGCGTCGAACTGCGCGTCCTTGCGGCGATGAGCGCGGATGACCGTCTCATCCGCCGTGCGATAGAGTTCTTTGACTATGGCCGCAGGGACAGCGGCCTTGCTCCCATGAACTATCCTTCGCGCGGTCTGCAGGAGTCGGTGACATACTCCATGTGCCATCTGATGATGTATGCCGACTACGTGCGCTACCATGCCAATCGCGAATGGCTGAAGGCGCGTCTGCCCGGGATGAGGCACGTGGTCGATGGAATCGCGCTGCTGGAGAATGGCGACGGGCTTCTCGCTTCGCTGCCAGGCTGGAGCTTTGTGGACTGGGTGCCGGAATGGGATTGCGGCAATGCGCCTGATGGCGATTCATCCTCTCCGTCTGCGGTCAACAACCTGTACTGGGCAATGACGTTGGAGGGCATGGCAGCGGTCGAACGCGCGATGGGGAATGAAGCGCTTGCGGATCTGCGAATGGAACAGTCCGCCAGGACGTTCGCTTCAGTGGAGCGTCTTTTCTGGGACGAATCCCGCGGAATGTTTGCCGACACGCTGCGCCACGACGTGTTCTCTGAACATGCGCAGTGCCTTGCCCTCGCATGCAGCAGGCTTGAAAAGGACCGTGCCCGTCGCGTGTTCGAGGGACTCGTCTCCGCCCCTGGCCTCGCTCGTTGCTCGGTATATTTCTCGTACTATCTCTTTGATTCGTATTTCAAGTTCGGGCGTCCCGATCTCTTCCTGAAACGTCTCGATCTCTGGCGGGACTATGTCAAGCAGGACCTGAAGACGCCGCTTGAGGCCCCCGATGGAGAGATGGATGGCAGAAAGGAGGCGCGCAGCGACTGTCACGCATGGGGATCGCATCCTCTCGTGTTCATGCAGCGTGGGCTTGCGGGAATCGATTCCGCGGCACCGTTCTACGGGCGCGTTCGCATAGCGCCTCAACCTGGCGGCCTGCATTCCATGAAGGTCCGAGCTCCGCATCCCAGGGGATTCATCGAGGAGAACCTGCACTTTGAGGGTGACTCGGTTTCGGGAACCGTGGTTCTTCCCGATTCCGTCGATGGCGAGTTCGTATGGAAGGGGCGCACGATGCCGCTCCATCCCGGTACAAACACCATTTCGCCACGATGCGCGAATGCGCCCCTCCGTAATTGACAAAACGGAAATGGGGAAGGTATAATACCGCCCGTGCCAATATCGGCTATGACAGCGTTCGTATCCTAACGATTCATACAGGAGATAAAATCACATGGTCAACAGAAGATCGTTCTTGAAGAATGCCGCCGCCGGTGGCGCGGTCGTATGGACTGGCAATGCGCTCGCTGCGGCGGGTACTGTGCGTGGGCGCGTCACAGCAGCCGGCAAGGGCATGGGCGGCGTGGTTGTCACAGACGGGCTGAACTGCGTTGAGACCGCTGCGGACGGATCCTGGTCGCTGCCGGCTCGCGAAGGGGTGCGCTTCATCTCCGTTACGCCGCCGAGCGGCTGGCGCGTTCCCTGCCACTACATCCGCTTCGCGGGCGCCGATGCCGCGTACGACTTCGACCTCCTGCCGTGGCCGGCCTCCAAGCCTGGTCCTTTCACGATCATGCACATCGGCGACAGCGAGATAAGCGACACCTCCGAACGCGAGCGCGTGTGGATACGGAAGGCGAAGAAGTTCGCCGACGAGCGCAACTGCGCCTTCTTCGTGCATACCGGCGACATCTGCGCGGCGAGGGGCATGGCGGCCCATATCCAGATAATGAACTTCGAGACGGTGGGAAGGCCGGTGTTCTACGTGCAGGGCAACCACGACATCATCACGCCCGAGAACGGCGAGGCGACGTTCGAGAAGTTCTACGGCCCGTGCTGGTATTCGCTCGACGCGGGCGGCGTGCATTTCGTGGCGACGCCCATGATGTGGGGCGACGGCAAGCCCTCGTACACCGCCGACGAGATAGTGGCCTGGCTGCGCAACGACCTCGCGATAGCGAGACGCAAGGGCCAGCCCGTCATGCTGCTCACTCATGGCTGCTACGACACCAAGATCTACGACATGCGCAAGCTCTATTCGCATTCGCAGATAGTCACTCTCACCAAGGAGCCTTTCGATGTTATGGCCGCCTGCGACTTCAAGGCCATCATCCACGGGCATCTGCACCAGAACTACCTGCGCCGTTCCGAGGACCGGAAGATCGAGGTCGTGAGCGTCGCGCCGCCGTACAAGCAACTTTCCACGTTGCAGGTGATCCATGTGGACAAGGATCGCCGCCTCTATGCCGAGAACCGCTACGGCCATGGCGAGCCTTGGAAGCCGGTGGTTGCTCCGCCGCCGGGTGGCTGGCTTGCAAATGTACCGGGGATAGTATTCTACGGCGCGCCGTGCGTCGCGGACGGACGCGTGTTCGTAGGCACTATTGACTGGGCCGGCACCGACAAGGCGGGCGTATTCGCGCTCGACGCCGCCACAGGCAAGGAACTCTGGTTCCATTCAATCAAGGCCAACGTGATGACGCGCATCCTCCATGTGAACGGCAAGGTTATCGTGCACGACATGGAATGGGGACTTCGCGCCCTCGACCCGGCGACGGGCAGGGTGATCTGGAAACTTGACGTGCGCGGCGACATAGGGCTAATAGGCAACAGGCTCGGAGGCGGCAATTCCGGCACCTCGAAATCCGCGATGACCTACGATCCCAGTTCAAACCGCATCTACGTGGGCACGGCGAGGAAGTCTCTCTTCGCCATAGATCCCGACGCCGGCAGGATATGCTGGCGCACGCAGGATGAAAGAGTACAGTTCATCGGTACGCCGTCCGCACCAGTGGTCGGCGAAGGCGTAGTGGTGGGCAGTTCCTTCTGGGTCGGGCTTTTCGGCTACGACGAGAAGACGGGCAAGGAACTGTGGCGGCATACGCGCAACAACAGTTCCGTCACGCAGGAATGGTACAGGTCCGGCCTGCCATGGATCGAACGGTTCGGGTTTCCCGTGTTCAAGGACGGCAAGCTTTATCTCACCTCCGACAAGGAGTTCCTCGAAGTCGAGCCGCATACCGGCGAGCCGATCCGCAGAAAGAAGTTCGACTTCTCCGTGAACTGCTACACGCAGCCGCTCTTCATCGGCGACAGGGCATACTTCGGTTCGCAGCGCAAGGGTTTGATCTGCTTCGATCTGAAGAAGTTCGACCTTGTCTGGACGGCCCCGGTCGAAGAGGCCCTGCTCGTGACGCTCCACTACCAGTATCCGCCGATACGTTCGCTTTCTTCGTGTCCGGTGCTGTGGAAGGGGCTTATATGGGCGCCTTGCCAGGACGGTGCACTCTACGCATGGGATCCGCAGACAGGCGAGCGCAAGGAGCGCATATTCACGGGAGTGCCGTACACGGCATCCGCAACGATCCACGAAAACAGGCTGTATGCCGCCGATTTCACGGGAGGTGTGAGATGCTTCGTCTGACATTCGCGTTCATGGCCGCCGCGGCGTTCCTGCAGGCGGCGGGGGCGGGCAAGCCGTCTAACCTGCCTGCGCTCGAGACGGAGAAGGCCGTACTTGTGCATACGGTGCCTGGCGTACGCAACGGCAACCACGTGCAGGGATTTTGTGCGGACGAGAACGCCATCTACCTCTCGCAGATGATCCAGCTGACGAAGTTCGACTGGAATGGCAAATTCATCAAGAAGGTCGATGTGCCGTCGCACACAGGCGACATCTGCGTGTACAACGGCAGGATCTATGCCACCGTCGCGAAGTGGGGAACGAAGGCTCTCAATGTAGCACCTAAAAGCGGTATCTACGAATACGATACGGACCTCAACTTCATCCGCAAGGTGGAATTCGACGAGGGCCTCGACGGCATAGCCGCGATAGACGGCGTGCTGTACGCAGGCTTCGGGCCAAGTCCGATGGAGGGGCACTACACCAACCGCTTCATCCGCGTCGATGCAAAGACTCTCAAAATGATTGACATCAAGGAGCTCTGCTACGGCGTGAAGACCGCGTTTGGCTGCCAGAACGCCGCCACGGACGGCAACAGCCTCTTTGCCATATTCTACAACGGCGCCAAGCCCTTGGTTGTCCTGGACAGGAACGTGGGCATCGTTTCGACTCCGGACGTCTCCGCCTTGCATGGCATCGGCGGCGAAGGGTTCGAGCGCGTGCCGGCGTCGCGCGCCGGGGGGCGCGACCTCTTCATGCGTCTTCGCACGATGAACCGTTTCGTCAAGGATCGCGACCGTGAACCGATCTATGCGCTGATCGATTTCATCGAGTACGATCGTGCCGGGAATCGTCTGGTCAACGTTACCGAATACAAGTGCCATTGATGCGAGATGTCGCGGGGCAAGGAGAGGTAGATGGTCAACAGAAGGGAATTCATCTCGTCGGGGGCGGCAATCGCCGCCGTGGGAACGGTCGGGGCGTCTGCTTTGCAAGCACCGGCCGAGGCGGCGGCGGATCGGAAGCCGTCCGTTCCGCCCCGGAACAGGCACCCGTACAAGGGGCTGGACTGGACGACGGCGCATCAGGTACGGGGTACTACGCACGTGCATTGCAGGACGCAGCAGGACCTCGACGCCATTCTCGGACGGATCGAGTTCCTTACGCTCTCCAACTACTACCCGAGCGCGCCTTGGTATCCGCTCGAAAAGATGACGGAGAACTACTACCGTGTCCATCACGACTTCCCGGTGACCGTCAACGGCAAGCGCGTCGAAGGGCCGTTCGACTGGAACCGGATCGTAGGGCAGTGGATAAAGGAACTTCCGCCGGAACTGCAGAAGGAGTATCCGTTCAAGGAAGGCGGAAAGATATTCCGTCCCTTGCCGGAAGGCGTAATGGAGGCTCCGAACGCCGAACACCACATGTTCGTTGTCGATGGAAGTCACCATATCTATCTGCACATGAATTCGCCGGGGTCTCTTTTCTCTTCCGGCACGTTCGACCAGTGGCAGAGAAGGCGCTTCCAGACGGGGAAACGCGGCGGTTATTGCTTTGGATCGGGCGAGCCGTGGAACGTGGCCGTAGACCGCATGATCGAAGGCCTCATGTATCCGGACGGCGGCGGTGTGACCATCAACCACCCGGTATGGTCGTCGTACGACAGGAACCTTCTCCTGAAGATACTCGACCATGATTCGCGCGTCCTGGGCATGGAGGTCATAGAAGGGGGAAACGTCAACGGTGAATCCTACTGGGACTGGATCCTGGCGACAGGTCGGCAATGCTTCGGCTTCTTCGTACCGGACCACAGCATACGGCGCAAGGACAATTCGTTTGGCGTGAACGTTCTGGTGACGCCGGAACGCAGCGCGCACGCATGCCTCAAGGCGTACCGCGACGGCAACTTCTACGGCGCGAAACGCGGATTGAACGAGCTGAAGTTCACGCGCATCAATTTCGAAGGCACCACGGTAGAGGCGGAAACCGACAAGCCGGCGCGACTCGTGGTCATCACAGGGTGTGGAACGGTCAAGGAGGAAAAGCGGGCGACTTCCATCAAATGGACGATGGAGGGTATCTACGGATCAAGTGCGCCGCGTAAAGGCGCCCATGTGTTCGCAAGGGTCAAGGCGTATGCGCTCGACGGCTCTGGCGAGGAACTGTTCTCACAGCCATACATGCTCACTTAGACGAACGAGAAGGATGAAAACCATGGAAGCAAAAAAAGCGTGCTACGTCAACAGAAGGTCCTTCATAAAGAACGCCGCTGCTGGAGGCGCGGCGGCATTTGCGGGCGGCGTATTGGCGGCGGATGCCGCCAGCGTCAAGGGCCGCGTGACCGCAGACGGCAAGGGCATGGCCGGGGTGGTCGTGACCGACGGGCTCAACTGCACAGAGACGGCGGAGGACGGTTCATGGTCGCTGCCTGCGCGCGAGGGTGTGCGCTTCATATCCGTGACACCGCCTAGTGGCTGGCGCGTGCCGTGCCACTACATCCGCTTCGCCGGGGCTGGCGCTCCATACGATTTCAATCTGCTGCCGTGGGCGGCCTCCAAGCCCGGCCCGTTCACGATCATGCACATCGGCGACAGCGAGATACGCGACGACTCCGCGCGTGAACGCGTCTGGATCGCGCGGGCGAAGAGGTTCGCCGACGAGCGCAACTGCGCCTTTTTCGTGCATACCGGCGACATCTGCGCGGCGAAGGGCATGGAGGCGCACAGGAGGATAATGAACTTCGAGACGGTGGGCCGGCCCGTCTTCTACGTGCAGGGCAACCACGACATCATCGCGCCGGAGTACGGCGAGGCTACCTTCGAGAAGTACTACGGACCATGCTGGTATTCGCTTGACGCGGGTGGGGTACATTTCATCGTCACGCCAATGACGTGGGGCGACGGGAAGCCCTCGTACACGGTCGAGGAGATCGTCGCCTGGCTGCGCAACGACCTCGCGATCGCCAAGCGCAAGGGTCAGCCCGTGATGCTGCTCACGCACGGCGCATACGACACGTATATCTACGACACGCGAAGAATCTATACCGAGTCGAAGATTGTCACGATGACGAAGGAGCCGCTGGATCTCAGGGCGGCCTGCGACTTCAAGGCCATCATACACGGCCACCTGCACGACAACTACTTCCTCCGCTCCAACGACGGGAAGATCGAGGTCGTGAGCGTGGCGCCGCCCTACATGCAGCTCGCGACGCTGCAGGTCATTCACGTGGACAAGGATCACCGCCTCTACGCCGAGAACCGCTACGCCGAGAGCGAAACCTGGAAGCCCGTCGAGACGCCGCCGCCGGGCGGGTGGTACGCCAAGGTGCCCGGGATCGTGTTCTACGGCGCGCCGTGCGTCGCCGACGGGCGCGTATTCGTCGGCACGCTGGACTGGGCCGGAACCAACACCGAAGGGGTGTTCGCGTTCGATGCGGCCACCGGCAAAAGGCTCTGGTCCCACCCGACGAAGGCGAACATTCTGACGCGCATCCTGCACGCCAACGGCAAGGTGATCGTGCATGACGTGGACTGGAACTTCCAGGCGCTAGATCCGGCGACAGGTCGGGAGATATGGCATTTCAATGCACTGGACACGGTGGGGCTCCTGAACGCACGGCTGGGCCACGGCAAATCGGCGGAGTCGAAGACGGCGATGACGTACGATCCCAAGTCCAACCGCCTCTATGCCGGCACCATACAGCGCGCCCTTTTCGCGCTGGATCCCGATACCGGCACGATCTGCTGGCGGCCGCAGGACCAGAAAGGCGGCTATAGCGGAACGCCGTCCGCAGTCGTCGTGGGCGAGGGCGTGGTCGTCAGCGGTTCGTTCTGGCAGGGACTCTACGGCTACGACGAGAAGACCGGCAAGGAACTCTGGCGCCATACGCGCAAGCCCAGCCGTATCACAAGCGAGTGGTACAAGTCCGGCCTGCCGTGGCTCGAGAGGGTCGGTTTCCCGGTGTTCAGGGACGGCAAGCTGTACCTCACCTCCGCAAACGAATTCCTCGAGGTCGATCCGCACACGGGCGAACCGGTCCGCAGGATCAAGTTCAAGTTCTCGGTCAACTGCTACACGCAGCCGGCCTTCATGGGCGATCGCGCATACTTCGGCTCCCGGACGAAGGGGCTCGTATGCCTGGACCTGAAGACGTTTACTGTGGCGTGGACGGCGCCTGTGGAGGATGCGCTGCTGGTGACGGTCCACTACCAGTATCCCCCGGCCAAGCTCCTTTCGTCGTGTCCCGTCGTCTGGAAGGGACTCATCTGGGCGACCTGCCAGGACGGCGCGCTGTACGCATGGGATCCCGCAACCGGCGAACGCCGCGAGCGCATCTTCACCGGTGTGCCGTACGTGGCTTCGGCGACTGTCGCCGATGACAGGCTCTATGTCGCTGACTTCATGGGCCACGTCAGATGCTTTGCCTGATCTCCCGTCCCGCGTGACCGCATGGGAGGGTAGCGCCCCGTCGCGACCGCCGTCCGGGAGGGTCGCGCCCCATCGCGGCCGTCGGTGCCGATGTCGGCCACTTTCATCGTCTGGCCGACCGTTTTACATTTTCAGCAAGTGCTTGCGGAGGGCGATGGCCACGGCTTCGGCGCGGTTGGCGGCGCCGAGCTTGGCGAATATGATCGAGAGGTACTTCTTGACGCTGAGTGGCGAGAGTCCGAACTGAACGCCGATTTCTTTGTTCGTAAGGCCGCGGACGGTTGAATCGAGAATTCCTTGCTGGCGCTCTGTCAGAACGGGGATATCGGAATCTTGGTCAATTGTCTGCTGGATTTCCGGCGAGATGGCTGTCCCGCCTGACATCACGGTATGGATGGCGGTGATGAGCGTCTCGGCCGGAGCTTCCTTCAACTGTGCGCCGCGTGCGCCGTATTTCAGGGCACGTGCCATGTCCGCCGCCGCTCCGAATGAAGTAAGGATGATGATCCTTGTTGCCGAATCGGATTCAAGAATGCGTCTTGTCGCCTCTGCGCCGCCGAGGACAGGCATCATCAGATCCATGATGATGACATCAGGTTTGAGCTTGCCGGCAAGCGCTACGGCTTCTTCTCCGTTTGTCGCCTCTCCTACAACGGTCATGGTCGGCTGGTAGTGGAGCATGGCTTTGAGTCCGACACGCACGAGTGTGTGGTCGTCGGCGATGAGGATGCGGGTCTTTTTCATGAGTGTAAAATGTAGAATGTAGAATGTAGAATGAAGGGGAGTGGTGAGAAGGGTGGGAAGGGTGGGAAGGGGGTGAAGGTTAATGTTTGATTTTTAGGTTTACGGATACGCGCGTTCCTTGGTCTGGTGAAGATTCGATTGCCATTTTTCCTCCGTGTCTCTTTGCGCGTTCGGAGATGCCCGCAAGGCCGAAGTGGCCGTCTGCCGGGCCTGGCGCGGACTCGATGTCGAAACCGGTCCCGTCGTCCTTTACGGAAAAGGAGAGTACGTCGTTCTTCAGCGCGCCAACGATGCCGACATGCGTGGCGTGGCCGTGCTGGATGGCGTTGGATACGAGTTCGCGGATGATGCAGATGGTGGCATGCAGCGTCGAATCGTCAAAGTGCGACCGCGCGATGTTGAAGCGCACGCTCAGATCGGCGTTCCCTTTTACCGGCGCCAGCACTCGGCGGATCACGTCGGACATGTTTTTGATGTCCAGCGCGTCGCTCCGCAGATCCCAGAGGCAGCGCTTGAGTTCCGTTCGGCAGGAAAGCAGCATGCGTTCCGCGGTGTTCAGGTTGTCGGCCGTCTCGCCGGGGCTGACGGCGGCGGCGTTCTTTGCGGCGACGATCTGGAACGCGACGGCGGCAAGATTCTGCGAAAGCGAATCGTGCAGTTCGATGGCCAGCCGCGTCCGTTCGCCGATCTTCAGTTCCGCTTCCGCAAGCGCAAGCTGCTCTTTGACCAGCGCACGGCTTTTCTTGGCGACAAGCCTGTTCAGCATCCTGTTCCAGACGAAGAATGCGATCAAGGCCGACAGGAGGGACATGACAACGAAGAGCAGTTTGGCCGGCGTCCACCAAGGCGGACGCGATACGACCGTCACATCTTCTGGCACGCGCACCGCAAGCGTGATGCCGGTGGCGTGGGGAAAAGCCGAGCAGGGCCGCCAGTCTTCCGTCTCGACGATGCAGGTTCCGGCGACGGACAGACGGCTCTCGATGGCCATGGCGGCGGCGAGGTCGGGATGGGAGCTGATGTCCACCGGAATCGAGAGGTCGCCGCATTTGAGAGTGATGGTTTCCATTTGTCCGGTGCCGCTAGCGTCTATGGCGATTCCGGCAACGCGGATCGCCTTGCCGTGGAACAGCGGGTTGATCTTGCGGTTCCCCTTGCCGTCCGTCAGGATGCGCCGGATGTCCGTGGCGACGGGCGCATCCAGTCCATTTGTCGCCACCCCGGTCTTTCGCCAGATTGCGTCGCCCAGGTTGAGCCGGTAGAGATCCGTCTCTGGATAGCCGACGGCTTCGACGATGTCGCCGTAGCGCGGATACTCTGGCGTTCTTGGTCTTATGCGCCTAATTGAACCCTGGGAATCGACGACGAGAAAATCCTTGGCGTTTCGCGTGGCGATCACTCTGCCGGAGATCCTTCTCTTCCCCAGCGTTGCGAGCTCGGGCGGGGACGCCGGTTCCCGTCCGGAAAGCAAGGGTGCGTCAAATGGATCTGCCGGGGCGGGCTTCAGGACGGTGATGTTGTCCGTCGTGTAGGTTGCCAGTGTCCAGCGCAGCATCCTGCGCAGCCCGATTCTGTCGGACGTATAGTGTCCGACGACGGATATTTCGGCGTCGATCAGCGAATTCAGGAATGTCTCGTTCTCCATGTCGTCGCAGATTGACACGGTAAATAAGAAGCCGTTGTTGACAAGCGTCAGATAGACGTACTTCGGGTCGATTTCGTCGCGAAACACCTCCCTGACGATGCCTTTTACACGTATAAGCTCGCCGTTCAATTCCCTTGCATTTTTCGAGAGGTCGTCTGCGGACACATCGGTTATTCGTGGCGAACGGCCTTCGCCGAGGAACGACAGCTCTTGGCAATTGGCGGCGGGGTAGTCGTATTCGTTGAGGAATACACGCCCTTTTGCCCGGACAATGTTCCCTGGCTTGAACAAGAGACTCCGGCGATTTTCCGTAGCGTCCCTGAAAACCATGAAGCCGGTATCCGTTTTCAGATTGAAGAGGGCGCTTTGGGAGCGATTGACCGCAGTTATCGCGCCGGTGACGTCAAAATGCACATTCGTATCGCCGGCGGAAACGGCGGAGATGACGTCCAGAAGATTCGTCAGGATGGCTATGGAAGCGAGGCATCCAGCAAGCATAGCCTGTATTTTATCATAATACGCCGGCCTGCGGCAATGGTGCCATTTGGGTATATTGCCCGCTCACCAAACGTGGTGTATAATTGAGGCCACGTATGAATAGCCTTTCGCACAACGCCCAAACCGTCCATCACGTGACGCCGCATGCGGGAAATCCGTACGTTGCGTTTCCGCGATGCTACGATGACACAGGTCGGTTTGATGAGGGAAAAGTTGCATCAACAGCACCGAGTCGCTGGACTCTATCCCACGACGCGCAAACTTCGCATTCTTGCCTATTCAGGAACGCAATGCACATGGTGGCATCTATCCTTGATGTCGCAAGATGTTCGTTGCCTGTCTTGGCTCGAATCTGCCATGACATGAAAAAGATGGGACTGTTTGCGCTGGTACTGTTGTCCACGGTCGGTCTTCGCGCCGATCCGATTGACTATTGGTTCACGGCGAATGTGAACGGGGCGAGGAACAACGCGATCTCCGCATCTGGTGCGTATCGTCTTGCGACAGACGGCAGCACGGGCGTGGATTGGGTGGACGGCAACTGGTTCTGCGTCTATACTGCCTACACTCCTGATTGGCTCACGCCGGCCGTGACGGGGATGGATCCTGGTACGCTCAATGCTGATATCACGATAAAACCCTATGGCATCAAGTATGCCTCAGGCGCACGCAACTGGACCGGCAATGGGCGCATGGAGGTTGGCGCGGGAGGGTTCACCGCGCCCCGAGCGTGGGACGCGGTGATGTCCATGTTCTTCTCCGGCGGGTTGCATATCACCGCGTCGCAGATGTGGGATTCCAACACGGGCGTCAATTTCAATCTTCCCGTGACGACCGAGGACGATGTGACGTGGACGTTCAAGTATGACGCCACCGCCGCGCTCGGGCAATACAGATTCTCGAAAGCGAACGACCTTTCTGGTTGCGACATGGTGTTCACCAATGGCGCGAAGCTTCAGCTCTCGGCATCCGTTGCCTCGGTGAAGGCGAAGTCCATCACCCTGGCCGACGCGAAAACGTACATCATCTTCGATTCGGCGACGCATGCGCTTACGTTGGGCGCGGACTACACGGATCACCTCATCCTTGCCAATGGCGCCTCGCTCAAGGCCTCCCAGACGTTCGAGGGTGTGACGCTCGATCTCGGTTCCATCACCGTCACTGGCAACGGCACGACGAGCACGATCGGCGACTGCGAGGCCTACTACGTCGCCAACGGCGGTACGCAGCCGCTTGAAGTCAAGAGCGGCGCGACGGTGAGGTTGGCAAGCCTGCCTGCCTCTGGGCGGTTTTCCGTGTCTGGCGCGGGAACGGTGGAGATCGCGGAAGGTTCCCCGCAAGAGATCAATTTCAACGGCTTCTCCGGTACGGTGAAGGTGACGGGCGACGACAAGCACCTCTCCGCCATGCCGGCCGGCATCACTGGCGCGGTGGTGTTCTCCGGGAGGCGGATCAAGATCGACGACCTTTCCGGATATACGGGGAACATCACGGTATCCGGGAATGGTACGCTGTTTCTGCCGGCGATGAACACTTGGAACGCGAACATGACCGTCACCACGACGGACGGCGCGATCCTCTATCTGCCGAGCGGCTCGGTCGTTGACGCGTCGCGCATCCTCGGCACGGGCAACTACCGGGCGAGTGTTCGCGGCCTCGTCACGGAGCCTGCCGGGACGATCACCGTGGGCGTCGGCGAGACGCTTGTCGTTGGCGGTGACGGCTTCACTGCCGCAACGGATCTCGTTCTCGACGGTGGCATGATCTACTTTGCCCGTCCGTGCACGATCTCGTCTTCCCTGACGGTCGATTCTAGTTCGCGGATCGGTTCGGCGCTGAACGTCACCGGCGAGGTCGCCGGCGCGGTTCTGCTGAAGAGAAGACTGTCAGTGACGAACGAAGTCACGGACGCCGTGCTGGTCGATGGTAAAGACGTGTGGCCGTCCGGCTGCGTGAAGTTCACGGGCGGCGGTACTGTGAAGGCGGCGGACGTACAGGAGGATGTTGGGGATCTGTACCTGCACTTCGGCAATCTTGTGCTTTCCGGCGCGGGCAAAAAGTGGAAGTTCGAGGGCAACGCCACGATGACCATCATCGAACGAGCTCGTCATGCGCTGCTCACGGATGGCGTAGAGGTGCTTTTCTCCTCTGGGACAGACGGCACAGGCGTCTCGGTGGCCACGCGAGGCACCGATCCCAGCACGCTAGAGGTGGCGTCCGGCGCAAGTCTCACACTTGAACGCTACCGTGCGTTCTCGATCGGTGGTGGTTACTGGCGCAGCCATTCCACGCTTCTCGTGAACGGCGGCACGGTGACGCTGAAGGAACCCGACGGGCGGTTCATCTTCAGCACATGGCCGGCCAACCAGCTCAAGAACGATGCGGCAGACCGTTGCCCGATGGTTGACATCAAGGTCGTGAACGGCGGCGTGCTAGAGACGGATCGCGCATATGTGATGGCACCCGTTACGCACACATTAGATTCCTCCGCTCACTATGGTGTGCCGTACGAATCCGGGACGTTCGTCACGCTTGACGGCGGTACCTACAAGCTGGGCAGCGGGTTTGGATACGATCCCGACTATGCGCATAGCGGCTCGACCGGCAATCGCCTCTTCGTGGGGCGCAGGGCGACCAACGTGAGCCGGACCGATACGTTCGACGGCGGCTACACGGTTGACCTGAAGGTGACGATCGGCCCGAACGGCGGTACGTTCGACTTCTCGGAGGCGAAGACGGTCTGCTCCGTGTACTCGAACATGGTCGCCGATTCGCTCTACCCGGCGAGTCTGACAACCTACCCCGCCGGATTCTCTGGCGATACGGTGCCGAGCCGCGGACCGCGCTGGGAGCTTAACGGGCCGCTCACGATCAAGGGCAATGGGGCGCAGTCGTTCGTGATGAACGCGTTCACGAACGGCCAGCTCACGGAGGTCGTCGCGGACGGCATCGTGGGCGTGGTGGTGAACACCAACGCGACTGGTGCGACGCTCGCGACGCTCACGCTGGGCGCACCGGGCGGCGGGTTCCGGGCGACCGACGCGGTGGGCGCGCCCAAGGCGCTCACCATCAACGCGATCAGCGTGCGTGCGGACGGCACCTACGATTCCGCGCCGTTCGACGCGGCCAACACGACCGTGGGCGCGATTACGTTCGCCGAGGGCGCCACGCTGGCCACCTCGGGCGCGACGCTGTTGCCGGTGAGCGGCGTGGCCACGCTGGCTTCGGTGATGCATTACTTCGCGCCGTCAGGGATCGGTCCCGTGACCGGCGCGCCGGTCACGGTTCTCACGGCGGGAGGCGGCGTGCAGACGACCGGCACCATGTGGCTGCGCGGCGGCGGCTCGACGCGCAAGTATGTGGAGGTGGAGACGGACAGAATCTCGTTTGTGCCGGCGGGGTTCACCGTGAATTTCCGTTGATGGGAGGGACCATGCAAAAGATCGCGTTCGCTTTCGCCGTCGTCACCGCCATGTCCGCCATGGCCGAGGAGACGCTGCTTCAGAACACGTCGTTCGATGAGTTCGACGAGAAGGGGAAGCCGGTCGGCTGGATCGTGTCCGGAAACTTCCGCATCGCCAAGGGCGCAGGGCATAACGGTTCGGACGGGCTTGTGTGGGAGTCGGATAAACCCTGCGGAAAGCTCCATGTGGCGAGGCAACGGCTCGAGGGCGTGAATCCGGGCGACATCCTGGAGTATCAGGCGCTCGTGAAGAAGGATGGGTTCAAGACGGCCGCGAACCAGGGATCGGTGTTCAGCATCGAGATGCGCGACGAGACGAACAAGTGGATCCTCGCGCTCTATGCGACGATGAAGAAGACCCAGCCAGACGGCGAATGGACGCTCATCGAGTCGTCGGGCCAAGTCCCAGAAGGGACCAAGAATCCCGTTGTGGTAATCTACGTCTCGGGCGACAGCGATGGCAAGGTGAGCTGGGACAACATCGTGGTGCGGAAGTTCAAGCGTGGTGATCCCGTCGCCTTCGTCTGTACCTCGGTCTATCGCAACACCGCCGCCGAGGGCATGGCTGATTTCCACGCCAGCATCCACATGCCGAACGATGCGAAGGGCAAGGCGATCTCCGCCGCGTTCATCTGGACGGATGCCGACGGACGGAAGGTGCGCACGCCGGCCACGCGGCTCACCGACCGTGAGGCCGCAGTCGATCTGGACGTCTCGCGCTTCACGATGGGGCGGCAGACGATCGTCTTCGAACTCCTTGCGGACGGCAAGGCGCTGGGGGCCGCCTCGATCGACTTCACGCGCGTGGCGGCGCTTCCCAGGAGGCGCGTCTGGATCGACAGCTACCGGCGCTGCATCGTGGACGGCAAACCATTCTTCCCGCTCGGCATGTACTGGAATCCGAACGAGAAGCAGATGGCGGCCTACACGAACGGTCCGTTCAATTGTGTGATCCACTACGAGATGATGACCTCGAATCGGCTGGACTTCTGCCAAAAGGCTGGGTTGATGTCATTCTCCGCCATCGACCACAAACTGTGGAACGTGGCCGCTACGGCACAGATGCCAGAAGCCAATGTCGCAAAGGCCAAACTCGAAACCGCCATCGCCGCCATCAAAGGGCATCCTGCCCTCCTTGGCTGGTACCTTGGTGACGAATATGATGTACGCAAGGCCAAGAACGTGACCGCGCTCAACAGATTCATCGCCGAACGTGATCCCGACCATCCCACGTATCTTGTACAGGATCGCGTATATGATCTGGATGCCTTCGCCGTTGCGGCAGATGTCATCGGTCTTGACCCGTATCCGGTACCAAAACTTCCGGTGAGGCGGATTACGGAATTCATGCGTGATGGGCGCAAGGCAGTGTTTGACACACTCCCACATTGGAGTGTACCTCAGTCGTTCGCCTGGTTGTGGTATAATGCTGATCTTACTCAGGTTAATGGCCGATTTCCGACCCTCGCGGAGTTGCGTTCCATCAACTGGCAACATATCGCGCTTGGCGCAAATGGTCTGATGCCATTCGCCTACCATTGTTTCTTCTACCCCCTGAACCGTCAAGACTGGCGTCCACTCTGGGCGGTTACCGTGGAATCCTATCGTGAGGTTGCGCGTATGATTCCAGTGTTGCTCTCCATTGATCGCGCCCCCAGCGCAAAGCCGGATTCGGACTCGCTCGTATGCCGAACATGGATCAAGGACGGTGACCTGTACGTGCTCGCGTGTAACATTGACGACAAGCCCCTCTATGCGGCGATAGACCTTTCCGGCGGCGAGTGGCGCATGGTCGGCCCAGAAGTCGGTAGCCCAGCCACAATGGATGGTCTGTCGAAAATCAGACTCTACTTGGATCCAATAGGTGTATCCTTCTTGCGGCTCGCCCCAGCCGCACGGTAGTTCGCATAGCGGGCGAGACATGCTGGTTTGGACTTTCGCGTTGACCAGGTGCCGTTTCTGATGCGAGGGAAGTCGCCGTTCCGCCGTTATTCGCCCGTCACGAAATTTGACATTTACATATTTCGTGACGTAAAATCGACAGTGGCGTCCGTCACGGAATTTTACTTTTTGTAATTCGGTGACAGTTTATGGTTGTTTTCCGACGGGGAATATGCAATAATACTTATTGTTCTTGCTGAGAAGGGGAAGTTATGTTTATAGGCAGAGAAGATCAGTTAAGTGACTTGGAATCGCTTTGGCGCAAGCGAACATCATCGCTGGTAGCGTGCCGCGGCAGACGGCGCATCGGCAAGTCGACGCTTTTCCGGGAATTTGCCCGCAGAACTGCGGATGTGTATTACGAATTCGAGGGGTTGCCGCCGAATCCCGAAAAACCCGTGACGAACGAAGACCAGCTGCGTGAGT
This sequence comes from Kiritimatiellia bacterium, assembly GCA_017525225.1. Taxonomy (GTDB): domain Bacteria; phylum Verrucomicrobiota; class Kiritimatiellia; order RFP12; family UBA1067; genus RGIG6720. The sequence goes on along the minus strand of JAFXTB010000171.1, from coordinate 55,782 downwards.
TCGCGGCGCGTCTCGCCCGGCTTACGAATTCGCCGGTGCAGAACATGCTGAGTTGGAACGACGCCTTCTTCTGGCTGGACCGGGCGATTGACGATGAAAGAAAGACGGTTGTCATGCTGGACGAGATATCCTGGATGGGCAGCGGGGATTCAAACTTTTCCGGCATCCTTCGCAATGCCTGGGAATCGTTGTTTCACCGTCACGACAGGTTGATCTTTGTGATATGCGGCTCTGTTTCGGCGTGGATAAAGGAGAACATCCTTGGCAGCACCGGGTTCACGGGACGTTTTTCGCGGGATTATGTGCTGACGGAGCTGTCGCTGGCGGAATGCGCGGAATTCTGGCGACCTCATGTCGACAATCTTGTTCCGCGCGAGATATTCGACGTCCTCTCGGTGACTGGAGGTGTGCCGCGGTATCTTGAGGAAGTTGATCCTGGGCTGACATCCGAGGAAAACATCCGGCGACTGTGTTTCAGAAAAGAGGGGGAACTCTATAATGATTTCGACGCCATCTTCAACCCGATTTTCGGCGAACGGGTCATGAAACAGCGGCGTATTCTGTCGTTATTGGCGAATGGAGCAATGAGCGGTGCCGAGATTGCCGAGAAGATGGGCGAAGACCGTAACGGGCGCATCGCCGAGATGCTTCGTGAACTGTCCGAAGGCGGCTTTGTCGATTCGGATCCGGGCATCAACCCTAAAACAGGCGAGGAGTCCCGTGTGTCCAGATATCGGCTGCGCGACAATTACTCGAGGTTCTATCTCAAATTCATCGAGCCGCGAAAGGCTCAGATCAAGCGCGGGGCGTATCGCTTCACAACGCTGTCGGCGCTCCCGGAATGGAGCGCGGTCATGGGGCTCGCGTTCGAGAATCTCATTGTGAACAATGCCGTGGAGCTGTACCCGCATCTCGGTATCGGCGGAACTACGATCGAATCTGCCGCACCTTTCCGAAGCGTGCGCAAAGACCGATCTGGTCGACGTCGGGTTTGCCAAATCGACCTGTTGGTCCAGACTCCGCGTACGGCGTATGTCGTGGAAGTGAAAAGGAAGGACATCGATGGCGGTGTCGAGAAGGATGTGGAGGAGAAGATGAAGCTGCTGCACGTCAGGAAGAATGTCAGCAAGCGCCCCGTGCTGGTCTATGACGGCGAGATCAGTCCAAGAGTCGAGGCGGACGGATATTTCGCCGCCTTGATTCCCGCGCGAAAGTTGCTTGGCATATAGAAACACTTTCATTGCCTGGCACCTGGCCGATACGAGTTCCGTTTGCCGTATTCCGCCACTATAGTGAATCTCAAGACCGGGAAACTGGAGCCGACAGCAGACGGAATCCTTTCGCTGGAGCTCATAGCGGGCGAGACATGCTGGTTCGGACTTTCGCGTTGAGCGGAAACCGTTTCTGATACTGGGCATCATTTCCATTCCGCTGCTATTCGCCCGTCACGAAATCTGACATTTACATATTTCGTGACGTAGAATGTCCGCAATGGTGCCATTTGGGTATATTGCTCGACAGCCTTCTGTGCTATATAATCTTGCCTCGGTGAATTGCCACATCTGGGGCGTCCGCATGTGGCCATGCGCCCAAACCAGAAAGGAACTGCATAAATGACCAGAAGGGATTTTGTCGTGACAGGGCTTGCCGCCGCCGCCGCGCCGAGGATGTCGTTTGCGGCCGCCAGCCCACAGACCGCCGCCAGACCTATCACCATAGCGAAGACCAGCTGTGGCTTCGAGCGCGAGCCGATGGTGCGTCCGTTCGGCTTCAAGGGTGGATACATGACGGAAGAGTGGATCGTCTCCGCCTATGTGCGCGTGACATCCGGGCATCGGCGATCTCGGGCTCGTCGAAACGAACGGCCACATGAACTTCCGCAACTGGGAGACGATGCGCAAGGATCTCGCCTATCCCGACGCGCACTGGACGCGCACGGAGAAGGGCGTCTTCGAGTGCGACGCCGACTACTACGCCAAATCCGGCGGCATCCTCGAACCGATGCCGAGATACGAAAAGTTCTACGAAGGACTTCGGACTTAAGACTTCCAACCTCTTCATGTCCGACATCCTCAGTCCTGACGTCTGACGTCCTAAGTCCTAAACCAATTTGAAATCACAAGGAAACCAACAATGCAAAGACGTGAATTTATCAAGACGGCGGCCATGGCGGCTGGCATGCCGTTCCTGTTCGGCGGATGCCGTACGTTCCGCGGTAATTCCAAAATTAACGTGGCGATCATCGGGTGTGGACGGATATCAACCGAGTTCGAGGTGCCAGGTGTTTTGGCGAGAAAGGACATCGCCCGCATCGTTGCGGTCTGCGACCTTGACATGAAACGGGCGAAGCTGACGGCATCGCGCGTCGAGCGGGAATATGCCGACGGCACGAAAATTCGCATCTATCGGGACTACAAGGAGGTCTGTGCGCAGACAGATGTCGATGCGGTGATGATCTGCCTGCCGGACTCCTGGCATGCGCTCGTGGCGACGACCGCGATCTGCTCGCGCAAGGCCGTATGGCTGCAGAAGCCGTTTGCGCAGACGATAAGGGAAGGCCGGCTTCTCGCCAATCTGGCCAAGCGGTACAACACCGTTTTCCAGGTCGGTTCCCAACAGCGCAATTGGAGCCAGTTCCAGGCCGCCGTCAAGGCCGTGAGGGCTGGCGTTCTGGGTGACATCAGGCGCGTGGAGGTCGGTTTGGGGACAGACCCTGCGGGTGGATCGAGTACACCGCAGAAGGTTCCGTCCACCTTCGACTACCAGACCTGGCTAGGGCCGACGGATCCGTCTGCGCCCTATTGCGAATCGCGCTGCCATTCCCAGACGAACCAGCGCGCCCGTCCCGGCTGGATAGAGCTGATGCCCTACGGCTGGGGCATGATCACGAACTGGGGCGCGCACCATCTGGACATCGCGCGATGGGGACTGGGCGCGGCGGGTCCGGAATCGGTGTCCGGTACGTGCACGTGGCTCGACACGAGCGGCGGGAAGCTCTGGAACGTCCATGACACCTACGACCTCCACTTTGCGTTCAACGGCGGCAAGACGGACGTGCATGTGTCCGACAAATTCCAGCTTGGCGTGAAATTCATCGGGGAGAAAGGTGATTGGATCTTCTGCACGAGAGGTGCGTTCAAGGTGACGCCCACCGATCCAGATCCCGTCGTCAAGCCGGGCGAGATGGGGCCGTTGGAGGCCTCACGTCCGGAGCTGATGCCGAAGATGTGGAAGATGGAGAAGAGCTGCCTGCAGCTGCATGTCGACGACTGGCTGGAGGCGATTGTGGCGAACGATCCGGCGCAAACCGCCACCAACGCGGAGGAAGGGCATCTTTCCACGGCGCTTTCCTCGCTCGGCATGATGTGCATGGAGCTCGGGCGCGGCAGGAAGGAGGGCTTTTCGCTGAACTGGGACGTAAAGCGCGAAACGACCGGCAAGGTGGAGTACGATGCGCTCATGAAGCCGTTCGCGAACGGCAAGTTCAACCTTGATGCCAACCTTGCCGAGTTCAAGTTGGATTGCAGCCAGGCGCTGGACAGTTGATGCCTGGAGGCGCTTTTGCCGCCGGACTCCTGAAATTCATTACCGCTGGAGCTCATCGCTGGCGAGACATGCTGGTTCGGACTTTCGCGTTGAGCGGAAACCGTTTCTGATGCGAGGGGAGTCACCGTTCCGCCGCTATTCGCCCGGGCCTGCGGATCGCGTTCGTTCCCGTCCATCTCCAGGACGCGATATCGTCCAACAGCGTCTTCGTCGGCTGTTCGCCCACCCTTGAGATCCGCTACTTCGCCCCGCCGACGGTCATCGAGATCAAGTGACCTACCGTTTCCGCTTGATGCGCCAAGGATGCGGGGGACGAAATGTGGCGGCTGTGATAAAACAGGTTCGTCTGATTTCCGCTTGCGACAGGGACGAGAATCTGGCATAATATAACGCGTTGTCCTCTACCAACGGTTCAATCCAAAGGAGTGTCATGATGAAATTCGTGAAAACGTATCCATTGCTCGCCGTGCTCGCCATTTTACATTCTACATCTTTCACTTTACATTCTCTTGCGGCGATGGTCGATACCTCGGTCGCCGGGCAGGTGACGATAACCGTCGAGGACAATGAAGGCGACTATACGATAACCGCTGCCGACGCGAATGCGCTCGCTACGTCGAATGCCCTCATAAAGAAAGGCGGCGGACGCCTGGTCATGAACAGGGATCTGTCGCACTGGAAAGGGGATTTCGGCATATCCAACGGCTACGTGCGCCTCATGACGTCATGGGCGGACGGCACCAATGACAATACTCGTACGCGTACGCTACGCCTTGAACCGGGTGCGACAATAGAACTGGGTGGAAGTGGCGTTGCCGCCAACAGGTCGTTGCTCCGGCAGCACAACATCTACATCGGCGGCACGGGCGTAGGGGGTGCTGGCGCCCTCTGTGCTATCGGAAACAGCCAGAACCAGATCATGTACGGCTGTACCGTACATCTCACGGCCGATACGCTTTTCAAGTGTTCGCCCACGGTGGGACCGCGTGCGACACAAGCCATGTATTTCAACGGCCATAAGCTGACCGCAGATGGCGGAACGCTTGAACTGTGCGGAGATACGATATACGGTCCGGGTGAGATATATGCAACCGGCAGCTGCAAGGTGCATCTCGAGAACAGTACGCCTGGCAACATGAACAGGGCGCCTTCCGGCTATGTCTGGAAGGGCGACAAGGCGGTCATCCGCCTTGGGCCAAACGCGAAGATTCAGGAGGGTCCTCAGCGCATACAGACTGCTAAAAAGTGTGAATGGGACGTTGTCTGCGAAGGCGATGCCACGATATGCTCGTCTGCAACTTCGCAAGCAAGTAGCAAGGGGTGGACTGGCAGCTACGGCATTTGGGGTACTCTCACCACCCCGGCGAGCGGGACGCTGACTTTCGACCTGCGAGAGGCAAACAACCTGGGGATCTTCTGCTCGTTTGATGTCCCGAACGTCATTTCCGGCGGCGCCGATATCATTGCCACCAGCGGAGCCAACTATCCCGCGACACTCAACCTTAATTGTACCACCAACACGACCACCGGTGCGCTGACGATCAACAAAGGCGTGACGGTCAACGCCGCAGGTCCGTTATACGGCGTCCTTGACGGCAGGGTGACGGGTGGAACGAATAGCGTCCTCAACATCGACCTCTCGTCGACGAACCTCACCGACAATGCCCTTTATGCGATGTGGAAGGGCGTAAGCGACAATCTCGTGTGGCCGACCGTGATAGGCACCAAGTTCTTTGCGTTCAACTACGAGCTTGGGGCCGACAGGACATTTTCGCGCACACTCGACGAGCCTCTTATGATCTACCACGGTGGCACGAATGCGCTCACGATCGCATCTTCCGGGGACGGACGGCAGAACTACATCAACGAAGGCGGCGAACTGATCCTTGCGGGCCAGCCCGGCGAGAAGATGAGCGTTGGCTGGATCGATGTTCGCGGCGGCACGGTGACGGTTCCCGCCGGAACGTATGCCGAGGCGGAAGGCTCCAACTGCGTGTTCGTCGCGGCCGACTATCCTGAAGTGGCGCGCTTCGTGGTGAAGGGTACTTACGTGAATGAGAGCAAGACGAACGGTGTTGCCGTGAGCAACTATGCGGGTCTGTATGCCGCCCGCAACTATCTCGACTCGTCCAACACGCGAAGAGGGATCATCGAACTGTACGAAGGCGCGGTCGTGACCAACAGGATCGATGGCGGCGATACCGTCAACAGGATATCGTCGCATCTCTTAGACCCCTCTCTCCCTGCTAAGTACTCGGACTGGCAGGGATCGTACTTCCAGCATGGCGGGACGTTCATCACGCCGGGCGGTTACCAGTATTTCGGTAGCTACCATAACATGTATGCCAGCATAGAGGGCGGCAGGTTCGTCAACAACAACAACAACTGCCGCATGGGGCGCAGGGTAGGCGTGACGTCGTTCATAGACATCAAGGGCGGCGTGTTCGCGACACAGGACATAGGCGCCGGCCAGGCTGGCGCCCAGGCGACGATTTGCGTATCGGGCAGCGGTACGCTCACTTCATCCTCGATACTGTATTTCCCGCGTCAGGATGGCGAAAACAAGACGGGGGGATCGCATGCCATTTTCGCCGTGGACGGAGAGAACGCCTCGGCGACGAACTCGATCCAGTGGACAAGTGGTATTGCGCTCGCCGGCCAGTTCAACTCCATCGGCGAGGTCGACATCAACAACGGTGGAACGATCGCAGCTAACGGTTTCAGCAAGATATTGAAATCCACCTTTAACAAAGTTTCGACGGATTTGACCGGCAACAAGGCGTTGGTGTCGTTCAACAACGGCATTCTGCGTACGTCGGTAGATTATACCAGCGCAACCGGCAAGGGCAAGCTGTTCCGTAACTTCACGGCGGGGACGGATCATGTCTATATCCATTCCGGCGGTGCGACGATAGACACCGCCGGACGCGACAACGCCGTTGGCATGCCTCTGGAGGCGCCGACGGGCAACGGCGTGGAATCCATTCCGCTTCCAAACGCGATAGCTTCGCTCAAGGCCTGGGACTACATCGCGGCCCCGGCGGTGACGATCACCGATCCAACCGGCACCGGTACCGGCGCGACAGCCGTTGCCATCTACAATACGACGACCGGCAAGGTGACGGGTTTCCGCGTGCTGAATCGTGGACAGAACTACACGTCCGCAACGGCGACGATCTCGAAGGGCGGCTACACGAATACGTTCACCGTAGCCTGCACGCTTTCCGCGAATGGTTCCGGCGGTCTCACGAAGAAAGGCGCGGGTAAGCTCGTCCTCGACTGCGCGAACAGCTACACGGGCGCCACCGTCGTGGCAGGCGGAACGCTCGTCTCGTCGAACGCCGCCGCGTTGACTTCCACACGCGCGCTAAGGCTGGAGGGTGGTACGCTCGACCTGACTACGCAGGACATCCCCGACCTCACTGCCGTGGAGCAGGTGGTGCTTGCGGGCGGCACGGTTGTCAACGACGCTGGCAGCGTGACATTGCCCGCGAACAAGTGCGCTCTTGATATCGCCGCCGCGAAGGCTGGTAACGCCACCACCGTGACGTCCGCGATGACGCTTCCAAGCTCGTTCAACCTTCTGAACGGCGAACTTGCGGAGAAGGCCGATCGCGGCTATACGCTGCTGTTCCTGCCAGAGAACTATTCCGGACAGATCCCGACGGTCACGGACGTTCCCCCGCCGTGGGTCATCTGCCTGAACGGCAGGAAGGTACGCATGGCCTATCCGAGATTCCAGATAATCCTAAGGTAGCACGTCATCGCGGCGAGAGCAGGTGTTTCATGAAGACAATGTGTTCCATGGTTGTTGCAACCGCATGCATGGCCATGACGACTGGTGCTGAGGCACCGCGGATGGATAGATCCAGGCTGCTGATAGGCGCCTACTGCCTCAACAGGGTGGCGCAGGACGAGGCGCACATACGCGACGTGAAGGAATGCGGCGTGGACTTCATCGTCGGCGTGGGCATTCGCAGCAGAAAGACGCTGGATCTTTTTGCCAAGTACGGAATAGGCGTAATCGGCGACGGGGTCGGCAAGTTCTGGTGGGGCGGAAACGGATCCGAGGCGGGAAAGATGCGCGAGAAGCGTCCGAGAGCCGACTACGAGCGCGATCTGGCGGCGTTGGCGGAGGGGCTTGACCATCCCGCTATCTGGATGCTCAATCTCGCTGACGAGCCGAGCGCACTCGATCTGCCGTACCTTGGCGAGCTTTGCGACTTGCTGGCCAAACGCGCGCCGAAGTCGCCGCCGTACCTGAACCTGTATCCGAACTACGCTTCCGTGTCCAAAAACACAGAAAAGGAAACCCGCAACCAGCTCGGTACGGCAACATACAGGGAACACATCGATGTCTACTGCCGCACGGTGCCGCTCGACTACATCGCCTACGATTTCTATCCGTACGAGACGCGGCCCGCGCGGCGCAGGAAATTCTACGTAAAGATGTACGATAACTTCAACGTCGTAGCCGAGGCTTGCCGTCGCACGGGCCGAAGCTTCTGGTACATTCCGCAGGTCAACTCGCAGGTTCCACCCAAGGGCGAAGACTTCGAGCCCACAACGGAGAACCGCTTGCGCTTTCAGGCATACACCGCCATGGCGTTTGGCGCGGAGGTGGTCACCTGGGCGTGCTGGTCGCCCGGCTGGTGGACCAACAACGTGCTGACGGCGTCCGGCGGAAAGACGGCCCAGTACGACAGGCTCAAGACTGTCAACATGGAACTGCGCAACTTCGGCCCGCGCTACATGCGCTACAGAAGCACCGCCACGCATTACGTCGGATTTGCCGCCACGAATGGACTGGAAACGCTAGGCATGCCGCTGCTGGACAGGCTGGACACTGGCTTCTTCTTCGGATTGCGCGCACAGGAAGGCACTCCGCTTGTCGTAGGTGAAATGTCTCCACGATGCCAGGGTGACGGTTCGCGCGCTCTCTTCGTGGTGGCATCGGGCGATCCGTACGACAGTGCGCCCGCCGTGCGCACGCTCTCTTTCGGCGTGCCGCACGAGAGACGCGCAGAGGCGTATGGCGCGAATGGTCCGGTTGAGTTGGCGCGAGGACCAGATGGGACATATACCATCCAGCTTGCGGAGAATTCTGCCGTGATGCTTGTCAGCGTCAAAGATTGAAAGGTTAAAGTAGTAAACCCATGAAAAAGACGATCGTTCTATCGGTGGCTTTTGCCATTGCCGCGGCGTATGCGCTCGTACCGACCGCTGACGAACTTAAGCAGGCGGAGGAGTGGTCAGCTCACGTTTTTGGCGGCGAATTGAAGGAATTGCCGTTCACGTTCTCCTACAACGGAAAGGATTTCCGTGCCGGCGGCTGGACTCGGACGAAGACCGATGCCGGCTATGTCTTCCGCGAGCCGTCCGGAACGGTCGAGGCAATGTTGGAGATACGGAAATATCCTGGCTTCCCAGCGCTCTCCTGGCTGCTGCGCTTCAGGAACGTGTCGACGGCGAAATCGGGCATCATCTCCAATGTGCGCAATTTCGATTTCCTGCTTCCCGCCGTGTCCAAGCGCAAGCATCATGTCGTCCACCATGCCGCTGGGGCGATGCAGTCGCTCGACGACTACCAGCAGTTCACCACGCCGGTGACGCGCGAATGGTGGCTTCGGCCTCAAAGCCATCGCCTCCATGTAGAGACTACCGGCGGGAGGGCGTGTGAAACGGCCTGGCCCTATTTCAACGTCGAGACGCCAGACGCCGGACGGGGCATGATCGCCGCGATCGGCTGGGCCGGGCAGTGGCAGGCTGATTTCCTGGCGCAGGAAGATGGGACGCTCAGATTCACGGCAGGCATGAATGACAGCCGGTTCTACCTGAATCCCGGCGAGGCCGTGCGCGGTCCGCGCGCGACGGTGCTTTTCTACAGGCGTGGCGACTGGATCGAGGGGCAGAACATCTGGCGCCAGTGGTTTCTTGAATGCAACGAGCCGCGTCTGAACGGCAAAGTCATCCCGTACCAGACAATGTGCTCGGCCCGAAGCGTCGGCTTCGATAGCGACAGCTGGTCGAGCGCCACGCACAAGGAAGGTGTGGATGCGTATGCCGCGCATGGCTTCAAGATCGACTACTGGTGGATAGATGCGGCATGGTACGAATGGAAGAGCCAGTGGAACAAGAAAGGCGGCGAGGCGCATTGGCGCTGGACCGGCAACTACGACACGGATCCCGTCCGTTTCCCGAAGGGACCTGGCGAGGTGTTCGATTACGCCCGCGAGAAGCTTGGCGCGAAGGATGGCATCCTGTGGTTCGAGCTGGAGCGCGTAGTGCCTTCCGCCCGCGTATATCAGGCGCACCCCGAATACTTCTACGCCGGCAACACCGGGCGCGGCGCGTTCCTCAACCTTGGCGATCCCAAGGCGTGGGAATGGGGGTTCAAGACGGTGGATTCCGTGTTGAAGCGCGAGCATGCGGACTACTTCCGGCTCGACTTCAACTTCCCGCCTCTGCACTTCTGGCGCAAGCACGATGCGCGGAACGGCGAACAGAACCGCGTGGGCATTTCCGAAATGAAGCACGTGGAAGGCTTCTATCGGCTGTATGAGGCCGTGCTGGCGTCGAATCCGTCCTGCAGGCGTATCGACAACTGCTCGCAGGGCGGCTGTAGGAACGACGTGGAGTCGCTTTCCTATTCGGCGCCGCTATGGCGCACAGACACGAGTGGTCCCCTGGACGAGCAGCAGATGCAGACGCAGGGTATATCCCTGTGGGTGCCGCTCTATGGCGGTGGGCGTCCGAAAACCGCCGATCCCTACGAGTTGCGCAGCCGTCTGATGCCATATCTCAACGTGGGGACCGGCCTGGCGCCGGCAAACGTGAACTGGGACAACCTCAAGGCGAACTACCTGTTGTGGGAGAAGATCAGGCGCTATTACGTGAAGGACTTCTATCCGCTCACGCGCTCCGACAATGGAAGCGACCTGTGGTGCGGATGGGAATTCGTCGATGCCGACGACGGTTCCGGTTTCATCCAGCTCTTCAGGCGCAAGCACACCCCGACGACGGCGTTCGTCGTCAGGCCGCGCGGACTGGACCCCGCGAAGATGTATGTGTTCACGGATGTGGACACCTCGGAGAACTGGACGATTCCCGGTGACGGATCGTTCGAGATCCGCGCCGACAAGCCGTGCACGGCCAAGGTGGTGCTGTTCAAGGCGGCGGGCGATAGGAAGGTGCCGATAATTACCGATGCCATGCGTGAATTTCTGAAACGTCCGAAATGGGAACGCATGGGTCTCATGTTGGATCAGGATTTCAGGGTGTCGGCAAAGAAGGTGGGTTCGTGTCCGAAGCCGTTCGAGCTGAAAGTCGGCGACGCGACCGAAGTGGAGCTGCGCGCATTGGCAGGCGATGTGTCGGTAGGGTCACGCGTCTCGCGTGACCGTGTACGCACGATCAAGGTGGCGAATGGCGTTGCCGTCATCGACAATCTTCTCGTGGGAACGCGTTATACCTGGACCGCGCGGCGTGGCGGCAAGACGGTCGGGACGGGCACGTTCGAAACCGAAGCCGGAGTGCCGCGCATCTGCAGGATGGACGGCGTAGGCAACGTACGCGACATCGGTGGCTACGCGACGTTGGATGGCAGGCGTGTGAAGCAGGGGATGCTGTACCGTTCGGCGGCCCTGAACCGTCAGGCGCACGGGCGCAAGGAACAGCCCAGGTCGGAATGGCGGGTCGGCGAATCCCTGCTTACGGATGCCGCCAGGAAAGAGGCCGAGGCGACGTTTGGGATACGGTTGGAACTTGACCTTCGCACCGACTGGGAAAGCTACGGGATGACATCGTCTCCGTTAGGACCATCGACGAGATGGGTGAACGTAAGTTCTTCCAACTATGACGGAATGAAGACTGAAACGGCCAAGGCCGCGTTCGCGAAGTGTTTCCGCGAATTGAACAATCCGGCGAATCTGCCGGCGATATTCCATTGCGCCGGCGGTGCGGATCGCACGGGTTCGCTCGCTTGGCTGCTGGGCGGCATCCTGGGCGTGGCCGAAGATGATCTCGACAAGGATTGGGAACTTACCGTGTTCAACTATGATCTGGTGAAGTTCAACCACTGGAACTACATAGACGGTCTTAAGCGCTATCTGAACGAGACCTTCCCCAAGATGCCGGTTCAGAGGCAATGCGTCGCATATGCGAAAGCCTGTGGCATCACCGACGAAGAAATCGCGCGCTTCAGGGAACTGATGCTTGAATGTCCGCGTTCGACCGGCACAGGACAGGCGGAGTGGATCACTGGCCAGTACGTAGTGCCGGGCGAGGACGACTATGCGGCGCATTTCGCCGATGCTCCGGCTCCCGTGCTGGAGCGTGAGTTCACGCTCGCGGCAAAGCCGGTGAAGCGTGCGGTGTGGCGCATCGCTTCGCCGGGGATGTACGATGCCTCGGTTAACGGGAAGCGCGTAAATGTCGTGGCCCTGCCGCTTTGGACTGCCTTTGACCGGCGTGTTCTGGAGGATGAATACGACGTCACGGCATTTGTGAAGGAAGGCAGGAACACGCTTGCGATCGAACTGGGCAACGGCTGGTGGAATCCGCTCCCGATGAAGATGTGGGGGCGCTTCAACCTGCGCAAGACCCTTCCGCACGGAACGCCTACGGCCAAGGCGACACTGGAGGTGACGTATGCGGATGGCACGACGGAACGCATCGTCACGGATCGCGATTGGAGCGCGTCGGACGGACCGGTGCTGCGCAACAATCTCTATCTTGGCGAGAAGCGCGACATGCGGCGGCGCGCCGGGGCCGGTGCGCCCCGCCAGGCGGCGCGGGTTGTGTCGGATGCGCCCAAGGGCGCAGTGCTGCCGCGCGGCGACGCGCCGCCCGTGATTGTGTACGATCGGTGGAAGGCGAAGGACGTCAAGCCGCTGCCGGACGGAAAGTGGATCGTCGACATGGGCGTCAACTTCGCAGGTACGATCAGGGCGACGGTGAAGGGCTCGCATGACGGCGACGTGGTGACGTTCAGATATGGGGAGATACTGTATCCAGATGGGAAGCTGAACGTGATGACCAGCGTCTGCGGACAGCAGAAGAAGGCCAAGATCGATCCACCCGGGATCGCGGAACAGAAGGACACCGTCATCTGCCCTGAGGCGGAACGGTTCGTCTACGAGCCTCGTTTCACGTTCCATGGCTTCCGCTATGTGGAGGTGGCGGGATTGCGCGTAGCTCCGTCGCCGGAGGATTTCGAGGCTCTTGCCTGGAGTGCGGACGTGAAGGATTCTACGTCGTTCGAGTGTTCGGATCCGAAGATAAACCGTCTCCGCGACGTGTGCAGGCGGACTTTCCGGTCCAACATGCAGGGTGTGCAGTCGGACTGCCCGGCGCGCGAGCGGTTTGGATATGGCGGCGATCTGGCGGCTACGGCGGAGTCGTTCGTCCTCAACTACGACATGTCTGCGTTCTACCGCAAGGTCGTGCGCGACCGCTGCGACATGGAAGCGTTGCACGGCGTGTTCTCGACCACGTCGCCGTCGGTGTTTCCGAATCAGTGCGTCGAACGTTGTCGCTTCGGCTGGGCCGTGGACGCGCCGATCGTAGTGGATCTGCTTCTGCGCTACTATGGCGACAGGCGGACGATGCGTGAGGCCTATCCCTTCCTGCGGCGCTTCCTGTTCCGCTGCGCCGAGACGTTCGATACAAGACATGTGCCGCCGTGCATCGGCGACCATGAGGCGCTGGAGAAGGCGGACAAGGTTCTGACTGCGCAGTGCCACTACCACCAGTTCCTCAAGTTGACGGCGAAGTTCGCACGACTTCTCGGCGAGACGCCTGACGCGGAAAAGTTCGAAGCGACGGCAAGGGAGCTGGAGGCGGCGTTTGCCGCCGCCGCGCGATATGTGCCGGCCAAGGGATTCGTCGGAGACGGCAGGCAGGGCGAGGAATGTTTCGCGATCTACCACGGCATGCTGCCGCCGGAAGATCTCGATGCCGCCTACCGCATCCTGAAGGAGAACGTGGCCGGCCACGACTACGCGATGTCCACCGGCATCTTCTCCACGCAGTATATTCTTGAGATACTTACGGCTCGTGGCGATGCGGAGATCGCCGGCCGGGTGTTTTCGCACAAGGGCTTCCCCGGCTGGTTCAACATGCTCGACAACGGCGCCACGACGCTCTGGGAGACGTGGGCGCCGTCGGACAACACATATTCGCACAACCATCCCATGTTCGGGTCGTGCGCGGCCTGGCTGATGCGCGGCATCCTAGGCATCCAGGTCGCGGAGGACGCGGTGGGCTGCGACAAGGTGCGCATCGCGCCGTATGCCGTCGCCGGCGTCACATGGGCGAAGGGACATCTCGATACGCCAAAGGGACGCATCTTGGTTTCATGGAGGCTGGAGAACGGTCGGATCAAGGTGGAGAAGCAGCTCCCCGCCGGCATCGTCGAGCTTTGATTTTCATAAACACAGCAAAGAAAGAAGGACATGATGAAAAGGATCGTACTTGTTGCACTCGCCGCCGCATTGACGGCATCCGCGCAGGCCGTCACGCCAAGGGTCGGCGTTGCGGACGGAGACGTATCGCTGCAAGGACCGCTGGCGAAGACGTTTGAGGCGATGTATCGCAACCACGTGCTTGAGCAGGACCCCGTGTACCTCACGGAATGCTTCAAGCACCGCACCGAGACGGGCCTGTGGCAGACGGAGTTCTGGGGCAAGTACATGCATTCCGCCGCGCCGTTCTGGTCGATGACCAAGGACCCCGTCCTGAAGCGCAAGCTCGATGCGGGAATTGCCAATCTGCTGTCTGCGCAGCAGGCGGATGGCTATCTTGGCAACTACATCGAATCCCGCCGCAGCGCGCACGGAACGTGGGACGTGTGGGGGATCAAGTACACGATGATGGGGCTTCTGCACTACTACGACGCGACTGGCGACGCGAAGTCGATGGCGTCCTGCCGGCGGCTCTGCGACTATCTGATTGGCAGCGTCGGGCCGGATTCAAAGCTGAAGATCGGCGGCACCGGCAACTATTCCGGCATGCCCAGCTGCAGTGTGCTGGAGCCTGTGATGTGGCTCTATCGCCGCACGAAGGAGCAGAAGTACCTTGATTTTGCCGCCTTCATCGTGAAGGAGATGACGGAGCGCAAGGACGGTCCCCGGCTTCTGGAGCTGGCGTCGTGCCCTGTGGCGAACCGTTCGCCGGCGCCAGCCCCCAACTCCTTCTGGCAGGACTTCATCAAGAGCCGCAACAAGGCATACGAGATGATGAGCTGCTACCAGGGGCTGCTGGAGTACTACGAGGTCACGGGGAGGAAGGATCTGCTTTCCGCGACGATCGCAACGGTGGCGAGCATAGTGCGCGACGAGATCAATCTGGCCGGCAGCGCCGCCTCGCATGAGTTCTGGTTCCATGGCGCCGAGCATCAGCATGAACCGTACAGCGCGCTGCAGGAGACGTGCGTGACGATCACATGGATGCGGCTCTGCGAGAAGCTGCTGGCGATAACGGGCGATCCGTCGTATGCCGAAGAGTTCGAGAAGACGTTCTACAACGCCTATCTCGCTTCGCTGAACCATGACGGTTCGCTGTTCGCCGCCTACACCCCCCTTACAGGCTACAGGTCGGAAGGGCATCTCCATTGCCGCATGCACACGAACTGCTGCAACGCCAACGGCCCGCGCGGTTTCCTCGCGTTTCTCCGTTCGATCCTCCAGGCGAAGAACGACGAGGTGTTCATGAACTGGTATGCTTCCGGCTACGCATCGGTGCTGGTTCCATCCCTCGGCAAGAAGGCGTGCTTCGAGGTGCATACGACATATCCGCGCGACGGGAAGGTCGACATCCGCTTCCGTCTGGACAAGCCGATGAAGTTCAAGTTCTCCGTGCGAATTCCAGGATGCACGGCCAACAACAGGATGACGGTGAACGGGTGCGCTGTCGAGGCGCGCTACCTCGTGGGACCACGCTATACGATGCATGAACGCTTGTGGAAGCCTGGCGACGTGGTGACGCTCGATTTCGGTCTCCCTGTGAAGGCGCACGTGAGCCATGACCACGTGGCGTTCACGCGCGGTCCCGTGCTGCTGGCCCGCGATTCGCGCTTTGGCGACGGCGATATCTCCGCCGAGCTGCGTCGCTACTGCTTTAATTTCGACAGGCTCCCTGCTTTCACGCTCGAACAGCCCGAGCGTCCTGACGAAATGCGCATGATCGTCTCGGCGGCGCTGCCGATCGGCGGACATGCCGAGAATCCGGAAGGGCGCCGTCCGGCCCGCATCCGGTTCTGCGACTATGCGTCCGCCGGCAACCTCTGGCGTCCCGGCAACAGCTATCGCACGTTCATTCCGCTTGATTTCGACGAGGAGGCCATGGCCGCGAGGTGGCGCAAGGCGAAGAAGCCCGCGAAGCGCATGGATCGTACGAAGCTCAACATCGGAACATACTGCCTCAAGCCGTATGCCCGCACCGAGGCGCATATCAAGGACATTGCGGACTGCGGAATCGACTTTGTGATCGAGAATCTGGATCGCAAGACCCTGGACCTCTGCCTCAAGCACAAGGTCGGCGTGATCCTCGGCGGGGTCACGCCCGGATGGTGGGGCGGCGGAAGCTACGAGCGCAACGGGCACATGCACGAGTACAATCCGATCTGGAAGTACGAAAACGCCGCCAGGCAGTTCAAGGACCATCCGGCGGTGTGGGCCATCGACATCGGCGACGAGCCGTCCGCGCTCGATTTCCCCCACTACGGCGAAGTCGTGCGCTGCACGGCGGAGAACTTCCCGAACCAGTTCCCGTACCTGAACCTCTTCCCGAACTACGCGCTGCCGGGCAAGGATGGCCAGGACCTCTCCAAGACGCAGCTGGGTTGCAAGGACTATCGCACGCACATCGAGATATACTGCAAGAACGTCCCGCTCGACTACATCTGCTACGATCATTATCTCTGGGGTTGGAAGAACAAGGTGCCGGGCATGTTCGAGAACCTGCGCATTGTCGCCGACGCCTGCACGGCCACGCATCGCAGCCTCTGGATCGTCCTGCAGGCCAACCAGTACGCGGAAGGCAGCAGGAAGAACAGGGCGATGACGGTGAACACGCTCCGCTACCAGGCGAACACCGCGCTCGCGTATGGCGCGGAGGTGATCTCGTGGGCTTGCTGGACAAAGGGCTGGTGGGCGCAAAACGCAGTCGACACCAACGGCATGAAGACTGCCACCTACGACATGCTCAAGACGGTCAACGCCGAGCTGCATCGCATCTCGCCGCAGTACATGAAATACCGCAGGATCAATACGGACCTCGTCGGGTTCAATGCCGCCGAATTCGCCGGGAAGGTCGCCCAGCCCGTACTGGCGGCATCCACGGGCGTTGGATTCGCGGATGTCAAGGCGACCGACGGCGCGGCGTTGGCGGTAGGACATTTCGCGTCGCGCGATGGCTCCGGCGGCTATGCGACCTATGTAGCCGCGTGCGACGATTCCGAGGATGTCGCGCCCAGGACGCACGTGATCGTCTTCCGGCCCGTGTCGGCAACGAGCATCGTCAAGGCATTTGACGGAAACGGCGCCGTCGCCGTCGAAAAGCGCGCCGACGGCACGATGTCCGTCCCGCTCAAATCCAATGCCGGCGTGCTGGTCGTCGCTGAATAGGATGCGTCTCGCAGCGCTTCAACCGGATCGAACGAACATGAACAGGCGCGATTTCGTCAAGTCCGCGCTGGCCGTGCCGATCGTAGGCATGGCAGACGGAGCCGTGGGAGGGACCCCTCTGCCGCCTTGGAAGCAGGGCGAGCTGGAACTGCACTTCATCTACACGGGATGTGGAGAGAACATGTTCTACCGTCTGCCAGACGGCACGGCGATCCTGAACGACGTTGGCGATGCCTATCGTCCGAAGGATGTCGCCTATACCCCGCTGCTGCCTTCGTCAGAACGGCTCGGCGGCGAGTGGGTCAGCCGTTACATCGGGCGTGTGTACCCGGAGAAGTCCATAGACTACCTGATCTTCTCGCATTGGCATGCAGACCACGTAGGGCACGCTGGATTCGGGCAGAAGAGCACGCCGGAGATGGACTGGCGATACAGGACGACGGCCGACGGACGCAAGATCGACGGTTTTCTGTGCGTGGCGGAGGATTTCTCCTTCAAGCGCTACTTCGACCATCAGTATCCGGCGCGCGGGACGTACGGGTCGCATGGAATGTGCATGCATCTCGTAGCGCCGTGGGTGGAGGAACAGAAGAGGAAGGGGCTTGCAGTGGAGCCGTTCAAGGTCGGCGCGCTCGACCAGATCGCGCTGTTGCGCGACCCCGGGAAGTACAAGGGCGTGTTCTCGATCCGCAACATCTGCGCGAACGGGCGGCTCTGGGACGGCAGGGACGGCGAACGCGACTTCGCCGCCGAGACCGTGACGGCGACAGGCAAGGACTATCTGCCCCAGAACATGCTCTCGATGGGATTCGTCATCCAGTACGGCAAGTTCAGGTTCTGGACGGGTGGCGACGTCCAGCCGAGCTTCATGAAGCAGGGCTTCGCCACCAAGGATGGTCCCATCAACTACGAGGCGGAGGTCGGCAGGCGCGTTGGTCCGGTGACGGTCTGCAAGACGAACCACCACAGCTGCATCGATGCGATGAGCGCGGATTTCATCCGCTCGGTCCGTGCGCAGGCGTACATCACCTGCGTGTGGAGCCACTGGCACGTAGTCAAGGACACGATGGAACGCATGGCGTCGCGCGATCTGCATCCGGACTTCGATCCGCTGATCATTCCGAACTTCATGCCGACGGACCGCGCCAGGGAGTTCTGCGACATGCCGTTCATGCGGAATGTGCCGCCGGAGACGAAGGAAGGGGTACACGTTGTCGTGAAGGTCGCGCCCGGTGGTGAAAGGTACAGGATCTACCTTGTCGACGCCCGTGACGAGTCGATGCGCGTAAGGGCCTGCCTGGAGCCGAGAGTCTGACCTTTATCATCAAACCCCGCTGGCGAGTCAGCCCGCGTACAGAAGTACAGAAGAAAAGGAGAAACAAGAAGCCATGACTGTTACACGTAGATCGTTCCTATCCACCACGACCGCCGCTGCCTGCACCGCCTCTCTTGGCGTGCCGCCGCGCGCGAAGATGCCGCGCCTGTCCGTGCAGATGTACTCGATTCGCGAGGTGTTCTGGAAAGAACCCGAGAAGAACCTTGAACGTCTTCACGCCGCCGGTTTTGACGGTATCGAGTTCTTCCAGTACGGTCCGTCGAAGGACAAGTGGTTCACGCCAAAGGAGCTCAAGAAGATGCTTGCGAACGCCGGGATGGCTGCCAGCGGCACGCATACCGCCTTTGGCTGGAAGGGCGACGACCTCAAGAAGACCCTGGAGTTCTGCTCCGAGGCGGGTTTCGAGTCGCTTACATGTCCGTGGGCGATGCGCAAGACCGCAGAGGAATGGACGAAGCTGGGCGAGGAGATGAGCCTCGTCGCGGAAGATGCCAGGAAGTACGGCCTGCCGTTCTCCATGCACAACCACGAGCAGGAGTTCAAGCTGACCTACGACGGCGTCACCGCCTGGGACTGCATCTACAAGAACGCATCTCCGCTCCTGTTGCAGCAGATAGACACCTGCCAGGTCGTACATCCCGGTGCCGACCTCATGGCCGTCCTGAAGAAGTACAGGAACCGCCACCATTCCATCCACGCCAAGGAGAACATCCCTTCACCGTACGGCATACTGGGGCAGCCGCCGACGGACGGCGGCAAGATGGTGCCGTGGGACGAGGTCCTGGCCTACATGGCCACGGAGCCTGACTTCAAGTGGTACGTCATCGAATGCGAACGCGTGGCGGATACGCTCATGCCGTGCATAGAGTCTGCCAAGTACCTGCTTCCCAAGATCAAGGCTGCATACGCCTCATGTGCCTAATGGCACAATAGTGCGCCTATCACACTTCGGGGACATTTCCAGTTGCGGTGAAGATCGGATTGTGGTATTATACCAACCGTCGGCAAAAACAGGGAAAATGCCGACGGGTGGTAAAATGCTGTATTCGTTCGCAGAGTGCAAGGAGAAGTTCGGGTCGCCTTATCAGATAGATAAGGCGGTCGCGTCTGGCATTCTCTGGAAACTAGACGTCGGCGTGTATTCGGACACGGGTGCGGAAAACGAGCTTGAGATTGTACAGTGGCGGCATCCGAATGCCGTCATGACATTCGACAGCGCGTACTTCTACCATGACCTTACGGACGTGGTACCAGAGTTCTACTACATGGCGACAGCCCACGGCGCAAGACCGATTCGGGATCCGCTGGTGAAGCAGTTCTATATGCCAAGTGGTACCGAAGGTATCGGCGTGACAACGATAGACTACTGTGGCGACAGGGTGAGGACTTTCGACCTTGAACGGCTTCTGATAGAGACAGCGAGAATGAAGGGAAAGCTTGCACCGGATCTGTACAAGGAGGTTGTACTTTCCTTCCGGAGGAAGTCGTCCGAGCTGGAGGCATACAAGATAGCCGATTATCTAGCCCACTTTGCACGGCACGACGCAATTGAGTCGATAATCTACGAGGAGGTGTTCTGATGAAGTCGTACCACCGAACCGCAGCCTGAACTTGCCGGACAGATAAACTGCGACCTATTCGCAGATGAATCATCCGATTGGGAGAACGCCTAGCATGTCTGCGCGATTATCGTTTTCCGGAATACGGTGTAACGACGATTTGCTAGTGTCAAGGTCTGAGAATCTATAATACGATTGGCAGATAATCACCTTCTGGAGGTTGATGGGAATATTACAGATGTCGTTCCACTTGAAATGGGCGGGGCGATTTGGTATTATGTCAGCGTCTTTCAAAGATTGCCTGCATGTTGTCTTGAAAGTTGGACGGAATAGGAGTACGACAATGGCAAGAACAAGCGACGATGGAAAGTCCAGGTGCGCACGCCTGGTTCATGGCGGCTCGAAAGCCATGCTGATGGCGATGCTTGCAGTGGCGGGCGTGGTCCGCATGGTCGGCGCAGCCACCACTTGGTACGTGGCTCCATGGGGAGACGATGAAAACGACGGCCTTAGCTGGGCCACAGCCATGAAGTCACCGGAGCTGGTGCCTGCCAAGATGATCGCGGCATCGGCAGAAGCCGGCGCGGAGTACGTAAGCCAGCATACGCTTATCATCTCCAATGGATACTACCGGCTCACCAAGGAAATAAGGCTTTCCGACAACGATGGTACCTACAAGGTCGGTGAGATCCACATCCGTTCGCTGACAGGCAACCCGGAGGATGTGGTCCTGGACGGGCAGGGACAATGCAGGGGCATACAGGTGTACGGAGGATGGAGCAGCTCCGCCGAGGGACTTACCGTCACGAACTGCGTGGCGCTGAATTCATCCGGCGCCGGCATTTTCCTTAGATCCACGGGGCGTGTGGTGGACTGCATCGTCCGCGACTGCCACATCACCATGGACGGTGGTGCCTCTAGCGCGAATGGGGCCGGAATAGCGGCATTCTGGTCTCGGATTATGGGCTGCACGATCGAGAACTGTTCCATCACCAACGCCACCGGCGTCGCCGGAAAAAACGCGTACGGCGCTGGCATCTTCGACTACTACGGCATGGTGTCGAACTGCGTCATACGCAACTGCGCGATCAGGATGAATGCAGGAGATTGCTTTCCGGTGGGGGCAGGCATCTATGTAGGCTGCGACGACAACACCAAATACGAATCTTCGCGCCCGAGGATGGGCGTGTTCGATACGGTCGTATCGGGGTGCGTGATCGACATGCCTCACACCGGCGGTGGGCTTGGTGCCGGAATCTACGCCAGAAGCGGATTGGCCGACGGTGCGGACGGAACCAAGTACCAGGCGTACCTTGAAGACTGCCTGGTCCACGATTGCACCAACCACTATGGCGGGGCCATATACTGCTACAGGAACATCGATGTCTTGAACGTCACTTCGTCCAACAACTACGATGCGTGCCTGTCGGATACCAAGTACAACAATGCCACGGGACTTCATCTCGGCAGCCGCTGCAATGCGAGGAACTGTCTCATAACCTGCAACATAGGGAATACCGGAGATACGTGGCAAGGGGGATCGCCCGCCATCTACATGGCGGGGAACAGCACGCTTGTTGACAGCGCGGTCGTCGGCAACGTTGGCAAGACCAAGATAGGGATCATCTTCAAGGATGACGACACATCCAAGTTCCTTGTCTCCAACTGCGTGTTCCGCGCCAACCGTCAGACGAATGCCATCCATGGCGGCTTGTTCTGGATCAGCAACATCTCGGCGGAGTCCCTGGTCGACTTCGTAGACTGCTACTTCACCGACAACGACACATCCGTCTGTACATGGGGTGGATGGGTGTGGCTGGTCAATTCAAACGCCGGCCGGCACTGGACGGTGCGTTTCCGCAACTGCCTTTGCACAGACAACTCCTTCGGGAAAAACGCCGCATCGGTATATGCGCACACAGGTGCACGCTATGATTCGAACATCGAACTGCTGTTCGAGAACTGCACCATAGCCAACAACACCATTGGAGAAAGTTCCTGGATGATCCACGGCTACGAGGAAGGTGCATGGGGGCATGCCGCGCCGTCCAACATATATGTAAGGTCGAGCATCGTGGTGAACAACACGGGCGGCTACGGGCAGATATATGGCCGTACATACTCTACGACAACGAACGTCAACTATTCGATATTCGGCAAGCAGACGACATGGGAGATCGATCCCCGCACGGAAGGCAACAGCTTCCCCGACTCGTCCAAGCCACTCTTCCTTGACGCAGCGAACCGCGACTACAGGCTTGCCGAGCACTCGCAGGCCATCAACAGGGCGCCTGTCGAGACCTGGATGGGGACGGGCAAGCGCAACGGCCCGCAGGATCTCGGCTCGGGCTACACCATCGCAAGCTCCGGCAAGTACGGCGTCACGATCCAGCGCAACAACGCGTCGCGGCGGTTGAGTGGAGCTTCCGCCGACGCCGGATGCTGTGAGTACTACTTCATCCCCGGCTTCCAGCTGAACTTCCGTTGATCCGCGCTAGCGATGCGATAGCCCCATGAATCATACAGACTGCCTCTCCCTTGCACTTTCGGTCGCCGTTTCCGCGGCATTCGCGGCGGTTGCCGCGGAACGGGTGTTTCCTGAGCCGCCTTCGAGGACGGTGCGGCAGCGGATGGAGACGCTGGATACCTTCCGTCTGCTCGAGCGCGACATACGCTACCATGCCCAGCCGCGCGAGGAGCGCGACATCAACGGTAACACCAACGTGCCGTTCTTCCAGCCTCCGGCGGAAGAGGTGGTGAACGAGCATGCCCTCATCTGGCCGCAGGACCGCGATCCGCTCGACGTGCTGCTCAGGCGTACGCGCGCTCTTGCCGACGATCTGGCGGGCGTGGTCGAGAAGGAAGGGGACGCCGCCGCGTTCGCGACGCTCCGCTCGTCGATCGCGGCGCTGGAGTCGGAGGCGAAGGCCGTGCCCGTGGCGGACGAGGATGCCCGGTTCGCCCTCTTCGAGCGCGCCATGCGCCTCAGGCGCAGGATCGCCTTCTCCAATCCGCTGCTGAAGGACATCGACAAGCTCCTTTTCATCACGCGCGAGACGCCCACCGCCGAGGAGAAGGTCTGGGGCACGCACATGTGCGACCAGTACTTCGGCTTCCATGCGACGCTCAAGGGTTCGACGCACGGCAACGGACTGTGGACGCTCGAGGATCCGTTCGGCGACGAGCCAAGGCTCGTGGAGATGGCGCCGGCGGGCACGGTGATACATTCCGCGAACCCGCAGTGGAACAACCTCAAGATCACCGCAGAAGGCGGCTTTCTCGCGCCCGACGTGAGCTGGGACGGCAAGGAGATACTCTTCTGCTGGACGCCCGGCGAGCACCGTACGCGCGAATGGGACGAGAAGACTACCTTCCACATCATGAAGATGCGCGCGGACGGATCGCACCTGGAGATGCTGACATGGGGCGGCGTCAACGACCTCTTCCCGTGCTGGCTGCCGAACGGACGCATCATGTTCGTGTCCGAGAGACGCGGCGGATACGGCCGCTGCCACATGCGCGAGGTGCCGAACTTCACGCTGCATTCGATGTTCCCCGACGGCACGGACATGGTATGCCTCTCGCCCCACGAGACGAACGAGTGGGAACCTTCAGTGGACAACGACGGCATGGTCGTATACACGCGCTGGGACTACACCGACCGTGGTTTCAACCAGGCGCACCATGCGTGGATAACGTATCCGGACGGACGCGACCCGCGCGAGCTCAACGGCAATACGCGCAAGAGCCAGCGGCGCGCGCCGCATCTCGTGCAGTCCATCCGCGCCATCCCCGGCTCGCGCAGGTACGTGGGGGTATCGGGCGGCCACCACACCCCCGACCGAGGCTCGCTTGTGCTGCTGGATCCATCGGTCCCGGACGACGGCGAGATGAGCCAGGTGAAGCGTCTCACGCCGGACGAGCTCCTGCCTGAATCGGAGAAGCTCGTGCGCTGGCCGCTCAGGCCGTCTGGCTGCTACGGCGCGCCCTGGCCGCTTTCCGAGAAATACTACATCTGCACGTACGACGGCGGCGCTAACGACCAGTATTCGCGCCTCATCGACTACCAGCGGCGCAAGTACCGCCTCACGCTCCTCGACGCGTTCGGCAACAAGATATGCATCTTCGAGCATCCAACGATCTCCTGCGCCGACGCCATGCCGCTGAAGGCGCGGCCAATGCCGCCGGTGATACCGCATCGTACGCTCTTCGGCCGCCCTGCGGACGCGGACGGCAGGCGCCCGGAGGCGATCCCCGAGTCGCAGCTGCCGCAGACCGCCGCCTACGGGCTTGTGAACGTCTACAATTCGCGCTACCCGTTCCCGCCCGGCACGAAGATATCCGCGCTGCGGGTGTGGCAGGTGTTCCCGAAGCTGGAGCCGATGGACGGACATCCGCGGCTTGGCGCAGTGGACCAGA
The DNA here is from genome assembly GCA_017525225.1 of Kiritimatiellia bacterium. Taxonomy (GTDB): domain Bacteria; phylum Verrucomicrobiota; class Kiritimatiellia; order RFP12; family UBA1067; genus RGIG6720. The sequence goes on along the minus strand of JAFXTB010000171.1, from coordinate 31,297 downwards.
TGGGCGGCAGGCAGTGCCTTGGGACGGTCCCCGTGGAGCTGGACGGCAGCGCGCACTTCAACGTGCCGGTGAAGACGCCCGTGTACTTCCAGGCGCTCGACGAGAACGGGTGCGCCGTGCAGACGATGCGCACAGTCGCCTACGCGCAGGCCGGCGAGAGGCTCACCTGCAACGGCTGTCACGAATCCCGCCACGGTCGCGCCGCCGCCGCGTCCGCCGCCGCGCCGATGGCATTCCGCCGTCCGCCGTCGGAGCTGAAGCCCGAGCCGGAAGGCTCCAGGCCATTCAACTATCCTACGCTCGTACAGCCTGTGCTGGACGCCAGGTGCGTAGCCTGCCACGGCGAGAAGCGCGACCCCGCGAAGATGCCGGACCTACGGGCCGGCGACATCTGGTTGAACCCCTACTGCTTCAACACGTCGTTCATCGAGCTTGTGGGGCGCGGCCTCGTGCACTACTACACGCGGCGGTACGTTGGCGCGGATTGGTGGGCGAAGAGCGTGCAGGGCGACGACTTCGTGCAGCCGTATTCTGAGCCGGGGAAGGCTGGCGCGCTCGCGTCGCCCCTCTACGCGAAGCTCAAGGCCGGGCACAAGGGCGTGCGCCTGACCGACGAGGAGATGCGCCGGCTCGTGGTGTTCATGGATTCGCATTGCGCGTACATCTCGCACGACACGCGTCCGCTTGACCAGTGCCTCGGCAGGAAGGTTGAAGGGGTCAACTTCCCGCCGCCGCGCAGCACGCCGGTCCTGGCCGACCGTCCTCTGCTGGTGGTGGGCGACTCCATCGCGGCCGCCATGACTGCCCGTACAACCTATCCGCGAGGCCGCAACTGCGCGGTGGTGGTGCCGGGCGCGAAGCTTTCCGACGCCACGCGCGCCATCTACGGCAGGATGGACATGGTCCTTGTGGAGAATGCCGAGGTGCTCCGGGTCGAGCGCGGCCGCGCCGGGTTCGTCACGGGCGTGGTGGTGCGGATGGAGGACGGTCGCGAGGTCGCGGTGCGCGGAATGGTAGTCTTCGACGCCACGGGCGACGGGCGCATCTGCCGCGAGACCGGCGCGCCGATGGAGGACGGCCACTTCCTTCCCGGTCCCGCGTTCTGCTATCCGTATCTGCCGCAGGGCAGCCATAACGTGATCGTGGCCGATGCCACGGCGGCGGTTCCGCGTGAAGAGGTGCCCAGGCTGCTCGCGCCGGAAGGGCAGAAGCGCATCGGCGAGGTGCTGGCAGTGGAGGTGCGTTCGCTCACAAAGGCGATCAACGGGCTGTTTTCGGTGCGCGGACGGTAGAAGGGCTTCAAAGGAGGGATCGTGGACAGAAGGGATTTCATAAGGTTGTCGGCGATGGCGGGCTGCGCGGCAGCCGCGCCATGCGCGTGGGCAGCCGGTGGCACTATGCGCTACGTCAGCAAGGGCGAGGTGCACAAGGACTTCCATGCGTCGTTCCTCGACGGCGTGAACTACCTCATCGACGAATACGGCGAGGCGGCGGCGCGCGAGGTCCTTGAAAGCACCGGCACCGAGGTCTACCGGCAGATGCATCGAAAGCTCGTGGCGGGCGACACCTCCGAGCTCATCGAATGGTGGCGGTACTATCTGGGACGCGAGAAGGGCGCGTTCAGGCTCGAGGAGAATGCGGACGGGACGGCCACGCTGACCGTCAATGAATGTCCCGCCCTCCGCCATCTCGAGAAGCGCGGCATACCCGGCGGCAAACGCACGTGCTGGGCCACGCGCATCATGAACGATGCGTTCTGCAAGGGCTCGCCGTTCGAGATCGTCCTGGAGGAGACGGGCGGCTTCTCGTGCCGCCAGGTCCTGCGTAGGAGGAAGGAGGCCGCGTCATGATGCCTTCAGACCATTTCGTGATGTTCTACAACGAGATGTTCAAGTTCCTCGCGAAGCAGGATCCGCAGGCGCTCGACCGCTACTATGCCCGTGTAGCGGCGCGGCAGGGCAACTTCACGCTCGACCAGTACCGCCGCGAAGGGCTCAAGGGAGTCTACACCTACTACTGCCGCATCCGGGTGGAGGAGAACTGCGATCTGGACCTCGACCTGAAGCCTGACTACCTGCGGCTGCGCATGAACAAATGCCCGTCGCTCTCGAAGGCGCTCGATTCCGACGGCGGCGCGAGCCCGGTCTATTGCGACCACTGCCCCGGATGGTGCCTGCGCGTGCTGTCCGCCGCCGGATTCTGGGAGGTGTACGATCTGGAAAGCCGTACGGAACCCGTCTGCGACGAATGGATCTACACGGACCGTGAGCTATGCCGCAGGAAATACGAGGAGCTGCTGGCGAAGAGGGGACCGGACCTCATCCGTACGAACCTCGATGTTGTTCCGCCGTTCCTGACGAACCGCATCGCCGATTCGAGGCGCTTCGAGTTCATGAATCCGCATTTCCCGAAGGCGTTCGCGTTCCTCCGCGAGACGGACCTCGCCTCGCTTCCTGACGGCAAGGTCGTGATCGACGGCGAGAACGTGTTCGCCAACATCTCCTCGCCGACGCTGACACCGTTCGGCGACGACGGCAAGGCCGAGGCCCACCGCAGGTACATCGACATACACGCCCCGATCTGCGGCGAGGAGACGATAGGCACCTTCACCATGACTAAGCGCGAGCTGTCGCTGCCGTTCGACGAGAAGGACGACTACGTGCTATACAAGGCGAGGTGCGAGCCGCTTTCGCTCAAGGTCGGGGAATTCGTGGCGTTCTTCCCGCCGTACGGCGGGCACCGTCCGGGCTGCACGATCGCCGCCACGCCGCCGAAAGGCTATCGCAAGGTGTGCGTGAAGGTGAAAGCGGTCTAATGAACACATTGCAAAGGAAGGACAGAACCATGAAAACACCGGAATCATCCCTCGTTCGTTCGATGAGGCAATGCCTGGCAGCGATCATGCTGATGGCGGCCGGCATGCTCCCCGCCGACACATACTACTGGAAGGAGGATGTCGGCGGCGAATGGAAGACCGGCGCCAACTGGGTCGGAGGCAGCAAGCCGGGAAGTGGCGACATCGCCGACTTCTCCGTGATCACCGGCGACAAGACCGTGAACCTCGGTTCTGCGCAGGAGGTCTCCGAGATAGTCTACATCCCGGCTGTCACGGCTGGCGCCACCAACAAGCTCACCTTCACCGGCAGCCAGCTGAGCGTCATAACCAGGGTGGCTGTCGGCGAACAGGCCTTGCTGGATACCGCCTGCAACGTGGTGGCCGGATATCCCGCTCTCTACAAGTCCGGTGCGGGCGAATGGCGCATTACCGCTATTCTGAAGGGCTATGGCAATGCTGCACGGAACTTCCTGCATGAGGAGGGGCTTGTAACGCTGGCGTCTACCGGCAACATGCAGGGAATGTCGCTTCGTACCAGCTCCGATCCATCAAAGCCTATCGCTAGGTTCGTGATGGAGGAAGGGTGCATAGCCAACCCGCTGGTCGGCAGCAAGGTGGTGAGCGACTGGGAGCCGGCGTTTGGTGACGGCTCACGCTCTATCATCGACATGCGGGGCGGCACTCTCGTAGCCACCAATTTCGGGAGTGCAGGATGCTTCCTGAATGCGCATGGCCATGGTTCATACGGTCTGGTCGACATATCCGGCGGCGTGATCGATGGACAGACCAAGACCTTCTACGTATCGTTCTACGGCACTGGTGTCGTCCACCAGACCGGTGGCCAGGCGAAGTGGAATACCGTCAATCTTTGGGACAGCAAGACGAATATCGGGAATGGAGCATACGAGCTGCTGGGCGGAGAGCTGTGGCTGGGCAGCAAGCTTACATTGTATGCGGGCGCGGGTTCGATGACGGCGAGCAATGCGCTGATCGGGGCTTTCGGCGACATGACGATCTCTACAGGCAGCCCGCTGAACATTGAAGGAACCGTGGAGTTCAACGTACTGGATTCCTTCACATGCACGTTCGGCAACCATGCCCCCGGCGCGGGTGGAATTATCAAGACGGGCACGGGGTCGCTTGTCCTGGGTGGCCATACAAAGCAGTTCACCGGTCCGGTCGTGGTCAGCAACGGCACGTTCTCCATAGGGATCGCTCTTTCCGGGCAGAACGACTTCACCGTGGCCGGCGGCACGCTCAACGCCACGGTGCCTGCGAACATCAAGTCGATGACTATCTGCGGGACGGGTGTGGTGGCGGCGGCGTCCGTGATGACGCTCCCCGCCAACGCGCGTGTCGTGACGGTTCGCGACAATGGCGTACTAGACATGTCGAACGGGTTTGGCTTCACGGACGACACCGTACTTGTCATCGAAGATGACGGCAAGGTGCGTATTCCGTCCGGCATGGTGCGCAGCCTCAGGAACGTCACGTTTGGCGGCGTCGCCGTAGCCGATGGCGCTTACGTGTCTGGAGTGGGATCGTTCGTCACCGGCGGCGGCACGCTGTTGGTCGGTACGATGGCGTGGTCTGGGCTTGCGGACGACGGCCTGTGGTCTTCGCCGGGCAACTGGCAGGCGGGCATATCGCCTCTGGGGCAGAGTGTCGGCATAGACCTTTCGGCGGCATCGGGGGAGATCACGCAGGATGGCGGGGTTGTCGTCTCATCGCTCAGTTATGACGCGGCCGGCGACGCCATGCTTACCAACAGGGCCGCCACGGCCATGCACTTCGCAGAAGGTGCGGTCATAACCGTGGGCGAGGGCGACACGCTGGCGCTGGCGGGTCCTGTCGTCATAGATGGCGCGACACTCTACAAGCGCGGCAAGGGCACGCTCGTATTCTGCGGCGGGGTCTCGACGGCGGTCGTCAACAGCGGACCGTATGCCTATCTGTACGTGCAGGAAGGGCGTTGCGAGATCGATTGCGCCATGTCGAGCGTATCGATCGTCACGGCGCAGCTGGGGTCGATTCGCGATGAAGGCGTAGCCGAGACGGTATTCCTCGACAATGCCGTCTACAACGGCACTACATACGTCGCGGGGCCGAACAGGACCACCGAGGCGTTCCCGAATCCCGGCTGTGGAATCTACACGCAGCTGGGCGGGACTGTGACGCCAGCTTCGAGCTGGGGTACCGCCATGCAGCTCTGCGATGCGCCTAGCGGCCAGAGTGTCGCCACCGGCACGTACCATCTGGTGTCGGGCACGCTGAACTTCTCCAACAAGACGTTGACGATGGGATCCTCGCCCTCGGTCGGCATATTCCGCCAGGATGGCGGCACGAGCCTGATAGGCAACGTCAACTATGGCGTGGGCTGGCTGGAGCTGAACGGGGGTACGATGTCCCTGGCCGGCGCCGCCGCAAGCAGCTACACGTTCCGCCTCTCCGGCGGCACGTTCACCACGCATGCCTCGGCGCTGGTCGTGCCGGTGGCCTGGTCGCTTCTGGGGAACACCACGTTCGACGTGCCCGCCAACTCCAGCATCACGTTCAACGGCTCGCCGACAGGGGAAGGCTCTTTCACGAAGGCGGGCGCGGGCGCTTTGAGCATCCCGGTGGCGCACTCCAACGACGTCACCGTCGTCGCCGGTACGCTCCAGCTGCCCGGGGCGCTCGTCGGGGACATAGTGGTGTCGAATGGCGCAACGCTGCATCTGACAGGTACGAGCACGGCAACCGGCCTGACGTACGGCGACACGCAGATGCAGGCCGGGCTGCTGTATACGTCCAACAACTGCGCCTTCATCACGGGCGAAGGATCCCTTGCGGTGGGCGAGGTGGTCCTCGGCCGCTGGACGGGCGAGGCCTCCGACGGGCAATGGTCGTCGTCCGGCAACTGGGTCAACGGCGTCCTGCCTTCCGGCAGCAACGCGGACGCGGATCTCTCGCTTGCCGCGGGAACTCTCCAGTTCGACCTCGCCAGCCATACGCTGAGGTCGCTCACGTACGCGCCGACGGCCGTGGATGGTGTGCTTACCAACTCGTCCCCCGCGGAATCGTCCAACACCCTCAACATCTTCAACGGCGGCGAGGTGTTCGTGGAGGAGGGGAGGACGCTCGTCCTCGACCATCTTGTCCATCTGGACGGAGGTGGAAGCAAGATGTACAAGCGCGGCAGGGGTACGCTTGTGCTGCGGCGCGGCATGAGCGGCACCGCCAGCAGGGACAACTACCTCTACGTGGAGTCTGGACGTGTCATCACCGAGGGAAGCGTTGAAAACGTCATGCTCGTCCCCTCCGCACCGGACCGGAGCGATCCGGACCATACGCCGGAATTCGTCATTCGCGGTGAGAACGCGTCGGTCGGCGGCACCACGGCGCTCTACGCGATGAATTCGAGTGCGACCGATCCTGGCAACGGGCGGTTCAGGCAGGAAGGTGGCGTTGTGGAGCCGAACCACAGCTATGGTGTGCACGGCATCCTCGGATTCGCCGCTGCGGCCGCTACGGCCGGCGGTACTGGTACGTACCACCTGGTGAACGGTACGTTGCGCATCAAGGCCAATAAATCGCTGGAGATAAGGCGCAACAAGGGCTATGGAGTCTTCATCCAGGATGGTGGACTCTTCGAATGCAACGGCACGTTTGCAACTTCGACAGGCAACGGCGAGATATTCCTCAACGGCGGCCGCATGCGGCTGAACGCGATGTCTGGCAACCGGGCCTTCACTTTCACTGGAGGCGTGTTCAACCCGCTCGCCACGGCCTTTTCGTTCACGGCATACTTCAACCTTGCAGGCGTCGGCGAGATCGAGGTCGATGAAGGCAAGACGATGACGTTCACGCTGGACAATCCCTTGCGTGGGGCGGGGCTCCTCAAGAAGACCGGCAAGGGCACCATGACCGTATCTTCGACCGGTTCCCTCATGACCGGGTCGGCGAGCGTGGACGCGGGAACGCTTGAGATCTCCGGCCGGTTGAGGAACGTCACGAACGTGACGGTCGCGGCAGATGCCACGTTGTCCGTCGCATGCAACGCCAGCGCACCGGCAGTGAGTGCGACGACCGCGCTGAAGGTCGATGCCGGCGGACGCGTGGCGCTTGGCGGAACCGGGACGCTTTCAATCGACTCGCTGATGCTGGACGGCATGCCGCAGCGCGGGCGTGGACGGCGCTATGGCTCGTCCGACCATGCAGGCGAGGTGGACGTGGTGGACGACGTCCATTTCTCCGGCACGGGCGTACTTGTGGTGACCGGCCGCACGCTCCTTGGAACCACGCTGTACTTCAAGTAGGATCGGCGCTCGCCATGCAAATGAAACCTGTGTTTTCCGTGCTGCTGGCTGCGGGATGCGTGTGCGCGGCCTGCGGCCGCACCGAACAGCCGAAGCTGCTGATCGACGTTGACTACTTCGACAATCTCGGAGGGGTGCGTCCATACTGCGGCTCGAACTGGATCGACCGCTTCTTCGCCGACTGCAGGTCGCACGGCGTCAGACGCGTCACGTGGCGTTGCATGGCGCAGATCGCCAACTATCCATCGAAGCTCAACTATTCCAGGGCCGAGGTGTCGCGCATCCGCTCCGCCGCCGACGCGCGCTGCCACGATGGCGCGTTCGCGGCGAAGGTGGGGGTGGGACCGAATCCCCCGGGTGGATTCGGCGGAATCCGCCAGCTGGTGAAGCCGAAGGGACGCGGTGAGTTCATGTTCCGTGCCATGGTCGGCTCCGACGCCCTGCCGTCCGGCGCGTTTCTCGCCGTGCAGGACGCCGAGACCGGTGCAACGCTTGCAAGGAGCGGAGAGGTGCACGGGTACGATCTGCAGCGGTTGGAGGTCCGCTTCACGGCGGAGCGTCCGTTCCATGTGGGCGTGTTCTCTGCGGGCGCCGAGGGTACGCATGTGTTCGTGGTCGACAGCCTTTCGCTGCGCTGGCTCGATTCGCCCGACAGGGAACTTCTGGCGAATGGCGACATGGAGAAGGTCGACGAACTGATGGAGCCGGCGGACTGGAGCCAGTACGGCACCCGCTTCGTGACGCTCAACGGCGACGTGACCGTGATCCCGCCCGACGAGAGGAAGCGTCTGTTCCCCCAGATCGCCAGCTTCAACGTCCTCAACCGGCGCTATTCCGGGATAGGCTCGTGCGTGCTGAGGGCGGCGGAGGACGGCGACTCGCTCGCTCTCGCCGGGAAGGCCGCCAGAAAGCATGGTATCGAGCTTTATGCCTGGTACGACCCGTTCGACGATGGACGGCGCTGCCTGCCGCCGATCAAGATGTGGTCGGACAGGTTCATGGAGGAGCATCCGGAATTCCGCTGCAGGAACCGGGAAGGGCGTCCGCGCTGGGGGCTTCTTTGCTTTGCGTGTCCCGAGGTTCGCGCCCACAAGACGGCGGTCGTGCGCGAGATATTGTCGTACGAGGGCGTTTCGGGGATCGCGTTCAAGACGCACTACCAACACAACAGCCTGTGGGGCATGGACAACGCTCCGCAGCGCGAATGCCTCTTCCATCCCGCGATCCTGAAGCGCTACGACGAGCGCTGGGGCAGGCCTGCGGATGGCGACTACAAGCTTTTCAGGCTGCGCGCGCTCCATGGCGAGGCGGTGATGGAATGGCTGCGCGAGGTGAAGCCCGTGGTGGGCTCGGCGGGAAAGAGGCTTTGCATGTTCCAGGCGCCGAATCCGTCGCTGGACGCCAACGATACCTGTGGCTGGTATCTGCCGCCGGAGAGGATCGTGGAGGAACGGCTCTGCGACGACATGCTCATCGAGCCGCGCTGGCGCGACGGCGACCACCCAAGGCATTTCGCCACGGCGGACAACGTCAAGCGCCTCATCAACGTCTGCCGCGCGAATGGGGTGGGCGTAGGGTTCGACTTCTACTTCACGGCCGTCTGCCGCAACTGGCCGGCGAAGGAGCTTGGCGGCGAGCTATACCGCCAGCTTACAGCGCTGGCCAGGGAGGACGTGGACTATCTCGGCATCTACGAGGAGATGAACATCCACAACGTGTGGCCCGCCATCGGGAAGACCGCCGCCGCTCTTGCGGCGATGCCGCCGACGGTGGAGGGCGCGCCGTACAAGACGCGTCCAGCAGGGCTGCTCACCGTAGACACCCTGCAAAGCGCGGTGATGGAGAACGCCGCCGGCAGGCGGTTCGTCGCCGACGAGCTTGTGGGCGACGGGGCCGACCGGCTGGACGGCATCTCGATCTCGCCGAGCAATTCAGTGCTGACGATGACGTTCACGCGGCCTCTCACGCTCTCGGAGGTGGAGGTCTGCTCCGGACATCTGGCGTGGAAGTCGAGCTGCCCGGCGGAGGATTTCACGGTGGAAGGGCTGGAGGGCGGTTCCTGGCGCATGCTTGTGTCCGTGAAGGACGCAAGCCGTCTCAAGGGTGGTGTGAACAGCATTCCCAACACATGTCGCTTCGAACGTCAGCGGCTGGAGGGCATTCGCATCACGTTTACCCGTAGCGGTCATCCGACCAACCTCTTCCTGCGCTCCGTCACCGCCCGGTAGCACTTGAACGGCGGGGCTGGTTTTGATATAATTCTAGCTCTTTGCAGGAGCAGGGAGCTACGTCATGTGGAACTATACAGAAAAGGTGATGGACCATTTCCGCAACCCGCGGAACGTGGGGACGATAGAGCACCCGGACGGTACGGCAACCGTTGGGTCGCTTGCGTGCGGCGATGCGCTGACGTTCCAGTTCAAGCTGGACGCCGAGGGCAGGATCGCCGACGCGAAGTTCCAGACTTTCGGGTGCGCCTCCGCCATCGCGAGTTCCAGCGCCCTCACCGAGATGGTCATCGGCAAGACGCTCGAGGAGGCCAAGGCGATCACGAACCAGCAGATAGCCGACTACCTTGGCGGCCTGCCGCCCCAGAAGATGCATTGTAGCGTGATGGGTCGCGAGGCCCTTGAGGCCGCGATCAGGAACTACGAGACGGGCGAGAACGCGGACAGAAACCTGGAGGAGAAGCTGCTTTGTACCTGCTACAACGTGTCCGAGAACGAGGTGCGGCGCGTAATCACCGAGAACCAGCTCACGACCGTGGAGGAAGTCACCAACTTCACGAAGGCGGGCGGCGGCTGCGGCAGATGCAAGGCCGGGATCGAGGCCATCCTCCGCGAGATCAATGGCAACGGCTGATGCCCTCTTCCCTACCTCTCCGATTTTTGCTATAATGCGGCCATGGAAAAAGCCGTAATCGATGTGGCGTATGTCGCCGAGCTGGCGCGGCTGGAGCTGACGGACGAGGAGAAATCGGTATTCCAGCCACAGCTCGAGAACATCGTCAAGTATGTAGAGAAGATATCCGAGGTGGACGTCTCCGACGTTCCGCCGACGCTCCACGGACGCGCGATCGTCAACGCGCTGCGTGAGGACGTGGTGCGGCCGTCGATGGACCGCGATCTTGCGCTGGGCAACGCCCCGCGGCGTAGCGCCACCGAGTTCGTGCTGCCCAAGATCGTAGAAGGCGCGGAAAGCTGAGGTGCCGCAGATGGAACTTTACGAGCTTGGAATCGCGGAGGCGAAAGAGGGACTGGCGAAGGGTGAATTCTCCAGCGCGGATCTGGTCAAGGCTGTAATCGACCGTGTGCATGCCAGGGACGGCGAGATCGGCGCATATCTGACCTTCGATGAGGAAGGGGCTCTCGCCGCGGCCGTCGAGGCCGACAAGGCCCTTAACGGCCTTAAGGGTCTTCTGGGGATCCCGATCGCGATCAAGGACCTGATCAATGTTAAGGGCCAGCCCTGTACCTGCGCCTCGAAGATACTCAAGGGCTATGTGTCGCCCTACGACGCAACCGTGATACGCAATCTCAAGTCGGCTGGCGCCATCTGCGCCGGGCGCGTGAACATGGACGAATTCGCGATGGGATCCTCCACCGAGAATTCCGGCTTCCATCCGACGCGCAACCCGTACGACACCGCGCGCGTGCCAGGCGGAAGCTCGGGCGGAAGCGCCGCTGCCGTGGGCGGCGACCTCTGCATCGCGGCGCTGGGCACGGATACGGGCGGATCCATCCGTCAGCCTGCCTCGTTCTGCGGGTGCGTGGGGTTGAAGCCGTCCTACGGGCGCGTCTCGCGCTACGGGGTGACGGCGTTCGCCTCGTCGCTCGACCAGGTAGGCCCCATGACGAAGAGCGTGGAGGATGCGGCGCTTCTGCTGCAGGCGCTCGCAGGGCAGGACGAGATGGACGGCACGACGCCGCCCGAGCCGGTGCCGGACTATTCCGCCGCGCTTGCCGGGGCTTCGCTAAAGGGCGTGAAGATCGGGCTTCCACGGGAGTATTTCATCGATGGGCTCGATCCCGAGGTGAAGGCTGTCACCGACAAGGCGATAGCCGCATGCGCGGCGGCCGGGGCCGAGGTGGTGGAGGTGTCGCTGCCGCACACGGAGTATGCGATGGCCGTGTACTACATCGTGGCTCCCGCAGAGGCAAGCGCGAATCTCGCCCGCTTCGACGGCGTGCGCTACGGGCACCGCAGCGAGCGCTCGGAGGATGTGTTCACGCTCTACACCCGCAGCCGGGCGGAGGGGTTCGGCGCGGAGGTCAAGCGGCGCATCATCATGGGCACGTACGTCCTTTCCAGCGGTTACCAGGAGGCTTACTACGGGCGCGCGCTCAAGGTGCGCACGCTGATCCGCCGTGACTTCGAGGACGTGTTCACGAAGGTGGACGCCCTGCTTACGCCCGTGGCGCCTACGCCCGCCTTCAAGCTCGGCGAGGTGCTGGACCCGCTGACGATGTATCTCAACGATCTGTTCACGATACCGTCTTCGCTCGCTGGCAACTGCGCGATGTCAGTGCCGGCGGGCTTCACGGCCGGCGGGCTGCCGGTTGGCGTGCAGTTCATCTGCGACGCGTTCAGGGAGGATAGGCTTCTGTCCATAGGCCGCGCCTTCGAGGATGCGATCGGTGGACCAAGGCTGGGAATGCCAAGGAAGGGGTGATAACGATGAAAAGAGCGATAGCCGCATGTCTAGCGTCTTGCGTCCTTGCTGGCGCGCCTGTCGGCGCCTGGGCGGAGGAAGAGCCGGCGATGGTCACCAACGTCCTGACGGTGCTTACGCCGATGGTCGTCACCAACCTGGTGACGGTGGTGAAGACCAACGTGATGGTCGAGACGATCAAGGACCACCGCCTGGTGGAGACGACGAACCTTGTTACCAGGACCTTCCAGCTCAACAGCATCGGGGCCGAGGAGCTCGCAAGCCGCATAAACGCCACCTGGACTGGCGATTTCGGGTCAGTGTGGAAGATCGGCAAGGTGGCGCAGCCGTTCCCCGAGGCGAACAAGGTGATGGTGACGGCGCCGCGCAGCGTCATTGAGGCGTGCGAGGAGATGGTGCGCGAGGTGGACATAGACCCGCCGCAGGTATACATCGAGGCCCGCTTCGTCGAACTGGGCTCCACGACCCTGCACAAGCTCGGCATCGACTGGTCGATGCTCGAAGGCATGAAGGGTTCGTCCGCGATCGGCGCCGGCATAAGGGCGCACAACGTGGGCAAGGGCGTGGAGGAGTTCACGCACACGATGTCGGCCAACTCGGGGGTCACCAGCTACAAGCTCGTGGGCGGCACGACCACCAGCGCCAGCAAGACGTTCAAGGGCGACAACGACGGCACGATCTCATACCTGAACGGTACCCTCGACTTCTCCGAGATGTACCTGATCCTGAGCGCGCTCGAGCGTGAGAACGACACGCGCATATTCTCCAACCCGCGCATCATAGTGGCGAGCGGCAAGAAGGCCGTGGTGGACATGACGACCAAGTACCCCAACGTGATCGTGGCGGCGAAGCGCACCTCCAACAGCAACTCCGACTCGATCGACCTCGACATGAAGATGGCCGAGATCCCGGGCGAGGACAAGTTCATGTTCGCAAAGGAGGCGTTCTTCAGCTGGGGCATCCAGCTGGAGGTGACTCCGCGCGTTGGCACGAACGGGCTCATAAACGTGACCATAGTGCCGACGATCTCGGCCCAGTCCGACTGGGTGACCGTGGGCGCGACCGACACATCCACCACGAAGTCCGACAACATCGGCTCCTATTCCGCGAAGTATCCTGTCATAGACGTCCAGCGCCTCGTGACCGACTTCGCCATGGCCGACGGCACAACGGCCGTGATCGGCGGCCTTTCGCGCACCACCGAGGAGCAGATGGACAGCGGCATCCCGTACCTGCGCGACATACCGTGGATCGGCAACAAGCTCTTCGGCGGCAAGTCTCGCCAGAAGGTGCAGAAGGAGATACTCGTCTTCGTGACGGTCGGCCTGGCATCGCCGCGCTCGCTGTCGAAGGACATCGGCCTGCCGAAGAACGCCGTTCTAGGCAGGCAGTACACCACCGGCTTCCGCAAGGAGCCTGGCGACCGCAGGGCTGGCGTGGCCGGCGTGACCTCGCTCGACCTCCGCCCGATCGACGAGCAGGCCGCCGACCCGGCATGGACGAACCGCGTGGACGACACGGAATTCCGCTTCCCGCTGCCGTTCACGAAGAAACGCTGATCAAAAACCAAGGCAACGCCAGGTCAGAGACATGGAATTCGAGAATACCATAGGGCTTGAAACGCACGTCCAGCTCAAGACGCGCACGAAGATGTTCTGCGGCTGCCTGTTGAAGACGGGTTGCGAGCCGAACACGAACGTATGCCCCGTGTGCCTGGGATACCCGGGTGCGCTGCCGGTGGCGAACAAGGAGGCCGTGCGGCTCACGGTGATGAGCGGCCTCATGCTCGGCTGCGAGATCAACCGCCACGCCACCTTCGACCGGAAGAACTACTTCTATCCGGACATGGCCAAGGACTACCAGATCTCCGAGAACGGCAGCCCGCTCTGCCTCGGCGGCGGCGTGACGATCGAGACGCCCAGCGGCCCCAAGACGATCCGCATCAACCACATCCACCTCGAGGAGGACGCGGCCAAGATCAACCACTACGCCGCATCCTCCGGTGTGGACTTCAACCGCGGCGGCACGCCGCTCATGGAGATCGTGTCGGAGCCGGACATCGCCAGCGCCGACGAGGCCATCGCTTACTTGACCGCCCTGAAGGAAATGCTCGTCTACGCGGGTGTGAGCGACTGCAACCTCGAAGAGGGCAACATGCGCTCCGACGTGAACATCTCCATCCGCCCCGTCGGCGAGACCAGGCTGGGGACCAAGGTTGAGATCAAGAACATGAACTCCTTCCGCGGCATCCATGCCGCGCTGGAGTACGAGGCGCGCCGCCAGCGCGAATGCATGGCGCATTCCATGCCGACCGTGCAGGAAACGCGCCGGTGGGACGGCGAGGCGCTGGAGACCGCCTCCATGCGCACGAAGGAGAACGCCCACGACTACCGCTACTTCCCCGAGCCGGACCTCGTGCCGGTGGCGCTTTCCGACGAACAGATCGAGGAATGGCGCAGGCTCCTGCCCGAGAAGCCCGAGGACCGCCGTGCCCGCATGGTCGAGGAGTACGGCATAGCCGAGTACGACGCGGGCGTACTTTCGCAGGCCAAGGCCAATGCCGACTTCTTCGAGGCCGCCGCCAAGGGTCTCGACCGGAAGGTGGCCAAGCAGCTATGCAACCTATACATGAGCGACGTGATGGCGCTTCTCAACGAAAGCGGCAAGACGATCGGCGAATGCGCCCTCACGCCCGACGCGCTGCGTTCGCTTGTGGTGATGGCGGCGAAGGGGACGATAAACGGCCCGACTCTCAAGGAGCTTCTGCCCGAGGTGTTCGAGAAGGGCGGCGATCCCGAGGCAATCGTGAAGGAGCGCGGCCTCGGCGCCGTTAGCGACACCGCCCAGCTCGAGGCGTTCGTCGACCAGGCGATCGCCGCGAATCCCGGCCCGGTCGCAGACTTCAAGGCAGGCAAGAAGGCGGCTGCGGGCTTCTTCGTGGGTCAGGTGATGAAGCTTTCCAAGGGCAAGGCCGATCCAAAGATAGTCGGTCCGCTCGTAGCGAAGAAGCTGGCCGCGCTGTGAGGATCGCCGGAGGAGAGTTTCGCGGCCGCCAGCTGCATGTCCCGAAGGGGCTTGACGTGCGGCCTACGCAGGATCGCGTGCGCGAAGCGCTATTCTCCATGCTTCAAGGTGCGGTCGAAGGCGCTAGATTCCTCGACCTGTTCGCAGGTTCCGGCGGTGTGGGCTTCGAGGCCCTGAGCCGCGGGGCGGCGGCGGCCACGTTCGTGGAGTCCGCGCCAGCATCCCTCGATTGCATCGCACTGAATGCGGCGATGTTGAAGGTGGAGGCGCGCTGCCGCATCGTCAGGGCGGACGTGTATGCATGGCTTTCCACCGCTTCTTACGTTCCTGATCGTACTAAAGGCCTTAACTCCCCTAGTGCCATCAATGGCCTTGGTTTTGATATCGCCTATGCGGATCCGCCGTATGCCGTGGGCGCGGAACATGGCTATGCGGACATGCTCGCTCGTCTCTCGGCAGGTGGGATCGTCCGTCCTGGCGGACTCTTCGTGGCCGAGATGCGCAATTGCCAGGCGCCAGACATCTCGCCGGGCTGGGAACTCTGCCGCGATCGCACATACGGGCAGACGCGCCTTGCGGTATACAGGCTCCAGGATTTGGCGGTCGCGGCCGAGGAGGCGCAATGACGATCTCGAGACGGACAATTCCCGCCATCTGCGCTGGTGCCGTGGCGTCGGTGCTTGGCATTTGGCTCGTTGCGCGCATTGCCGGCTGCGGTTCGCGGCATGCCGGGCCGGAGATGGATCCCGAGACTGCGGCCGCATACGCCGCCATACCATCGCCAGGCGCGGCGCGCATCGTGCCTTCGTGGTTTGCCGTGACCAATGCCGCAGCGCTCAAGACGGCTGTGACGGCGCGCGAGGGAACGGCGAGCGCGCGTCTGCTAGCTCCGCTCGCCGTGGAGCTACCCTGCCGGTTCTCGTGCTTCCGCGCCGATCGTGCCTGCTGGGATTTCGCAGTGGCCGGGGACTTCAGCCGCGAGCACTCCCTTGCGTTCGATTTCTGGTGCGGGGACGTGACGCAGTTCACAGGGTTTTCAATCTACTTCAAGAGCGGCGAAGGGTGGTACCAGGCGGATTTCTCGCCGATGGAGGAACGTCGCTGGCATCGTGTGGACATAGCGCGATCGCGCGTTAAGACGGTGCTTGGCAAGCCTGCGGGGTGGAATGCGATCTCCGCCGTGCGCATCTGCGGGTGGCGCGGCGGCACCAACGACACGCAGCTGGCGGCGGCGAATTTCGCGTTCGCCGCCGCGCCGCCGGCTCCTACGGAGGCGCAACGGGCGGCAAGGGAGCGCGAGGACCGCGAATGGGCCGCGCGCCAGCCTTCCAGGAAGGGTGAATGGCGCGGCTTCTGGTGCCACAACTACCGCGGGCTTGGCGGCGGGAAGACGTGGAACGACACGGTCCGCCTGCTGAAGGATAACGGCTTCACGGCCTTGCTCCCCAACCTCGCATGGGCGGGAACGGCGTTCTACAAGTCCGATGTGCTGCGGGTGGCGCCGGTCGTCGGGCGCATCGGCGACCAGCTTTCGGAATGTCTTTCGGCCTGTCGCGCGCATGGCATAGAGTGCCATGTGTGGAAGATATGCTGGAACCTCGGGCACCATGCCACGAAGGGGCAGATGGACGAGCTATCCGCCGCCGGACGCACACAGGTCCGCTTCGACGGAACCGCGCGGCCGGGGTGGTTGTGTCCCTCGCATCCCGACAACCTCGCGATGGAGATTCGCGCATTCCTCGAGCTGGCGCGCCGAGGCGTGGATGGCGTACATCTCGACTACATCCGCTATCCCGACGAATCACACTGCTTCTGCGCCGGGTGCCGCCGGCGCTTCGAGAGCTCTAGCGGGCTTTCGCTCACGAACTGGCCTGCGCAGGTGCGGCAGGATCCCGAGATCAAGGCCATGTGGAGGGAGTTCAGGATAACCAACATCACGGCGCTCGTGAGGTCCGCCTCGACCCTCATCCGCAAGGAGGTGCCAGGCGTGAAGATCTCCGCGGCGGTGTTCCAGAATCCGGAGACCAACCCCAACGGCATCGGGCAGGACTGGGCCGCGTGGTGCAGGGCGGGGTATCTCGACTTCGTATGTCCGATGGACTACAACTACGATTCGCCGGTGGCGTTCAAGGGCGTCGTGTTCGCGCAGAAGCGTGCGTTGGCGGGCATGGGCGCAAAAACGCTTCTGCGTCCCGGCATCGGCCTTAGTTGCTGGCACGATCCCGCGCGCGACGTGCGCATGGCGGTGGGCGAGATCCTGGCGGTGCGTGCTGCCGGGCTTGACGGATTCTGCTTCTTCGACCTTGGTGCACGGGCGCAATCAATCCTTCCTGTGCTTCATTCCGGTCCCACGCGCTGAAAATATGGTATAATCTACCGCCATGAAAGCACCAGACGAGAAGAAGATAGCGCAGCTGGTACGTCAGCTGCTCGTGGAGCTGGGCGAGGATCCGTCCCGGGAAGGGCTGGTAAAGACTCCCGACCGCGTGGCGAAATCGCTCGCGTTCCTCACGCGCGGCTACCGCCAGACGCCGCGCACCGCCATCAACGGGGCCGTGTTCGACGCGGGCGTGAACCACATGATCGTGCTCAGGGACATCGAGGTCTATTCGATGTGCGAGCACCACATGCTGCCGTTCTTCGGCACATGCGCCATCGGCTACATAGCCCAGCGCAAGGTGCTCGGGGTGTCGAAGCTCGCGCGCATTGTGGATGTCTACGCCCGCCGACTGCAGATACAGGAGCGCCTTACCGAGCAGGTGGCGGCGGCCGTGCTGGATGCCGTGCACGCGGAGGGCGTGGGGGTAGTGTTCAAGTGCCGGCATCTCTGCATGATGATGCGCGGCGTCGAGAAGCAGAATTCCGAGATGGTTACTTCGGCCATGCTGGGCAGCTTCCGCGAGGACGAGAAGGTCCGCGCCGAGTTCCTCTCACTGATAGACCGTCCCTAGCACCTACGCGGACTCCTTGTTCAGAACAGGCATCAATTTCATCGACGGCATACCGATCGAGGTGGAGCGCAAGCGGATACGGCGCGTCAACCTCCGTATCGACTCTGATGGCCGCGTGCATCTCTCGGTACCGTTCAGATGGGCCACGCTCGCGGAGGGCGAGGCGTTTCTGCGGTCGAAGTGGAAATGGGTGGTCGACACGCGCAGAAAGGCCCTGGCGCATCCTGTGGCGCGACAGAGGCCGTTCTCTCCGGAGGAGCGTGCGGCGCTGCTGGCGCTTCTGGGGGCGCACGGGGAGCCAGACGGCCTCATGCCCGTGTGGGCCGCGAGGCTGCAGGAGCCGGGCGTCACATGGAAGATTCGCAAGATGAAGAGCCAGTGGGGGTCGTGCAACTGGCGCAAGCGGCTCATCACGCTCAACGCAGAGCTGGCACGGGTCCCTCGCGAGCTGGTCGAGTATGTCGTGGTGCACGAGTTCACCCATCTCAAGGCGCATGACCACGGACCGGGTTTCAAGGCGCTCATGGATGCCCGTCTGCCTGGCTGGCGCCAGCTCCGCCGCAGGCTTTCCACCGGCGACTTCCAGACCGCGCCGCCGCAAAATATTTATTGACTTCGCTTTACCCCCGTTCCGCGTTTTGGTATCATATCTGTGCCTGTTGAAACGGGCATTGAGGATGGAAGGATAAAATGAGCAGGACATACAATGTAGGGCTGGTCGGCGTGGGAGCCGTCGGTGCCGAGATGATACGGGTCTTGAAGGCCCGCAACTTCCCTTGCGGCAAGGTGCAGGTGTTCGCCTCGCGCGAGCGCGACGAGGTGATCGGCGGCGAGACGTACCACGTCCGCAAGGCCGAGGCCGACGGTTTCGCCGGTCTGGACATAGTGCTTTTCGCTGGCAAGACGGACGTGGCGATCCAGCTCAAGGACGCCGTGGTGGCGGCCGGCGCGAAGATGATCGACAATTCGCGCGCCTTCCGCCAGGATCCGGACGTGCCGCTCGTGGTGCCGCAGGTGAATGCCGAGGATCTCGACTGGAACAAGGGCGTGATCGCGAACCCCAACTGCACCACGGCCATCATGCTCGAGGCGGTCGCACCCCTGCACAGGGCCAAGAAGCTGAAGCGTCTCGTGGCCTCCACGTACCAGGCGGCGTCCGGCGCGGGCGCGGCGGGCATGGCCGAGCTCGAGGAGCAGATGCGCGAGATGGTCGCCGGCAAGCCTCTTACCGTGAAGGCGTTCGCCCACCAGCTCACGAACAACCTCATCCCGCACATCGACAAGTTCGACGAGACGAACTGGTACACTCTTGAGGAGCTGAAGATGCGCAACGAGGCGCGCAAGATGCTCCATGCGCCGGATCTCATGCTAAGCTGCACGTCGGTGCGCGTGCCGATCCCGCGCGCGCACTCCGAATCGCTGAATCTGGAGTTCGAGGAGGAGATAACCCCCGAGGAGGCGCGCGAGATCCTTTCTGCCGCAGAGGGCGTGAAGGTGGTGGACGATCCTTTGAACAACGTATATCCGATGCCGCTGGACGCGACGGACAAGTACGACGTCCTCGCCGGGCGCATACGCCAGGACATCAGCCGCAGCGACCGCAGGGGCCTGGAGATGTTCGTCTCCGGAGACCAGCTGCTTCGCGGCGCCGCTCTGAACGCGGTGGAGATCGCGGAACAACTCATAGCGCGCGGCCTCGTGTGAAATGTATCTCAAGCAGCTAGACATACTGGGGTTCAAGTCGTTCGCCGACAAGACCCGGCTCACGTTCGAGCCGGGCATGATAGCGATCGTAGGGCCCAACGGCTGCGGCAAGTCCAACGTGTCCGACGCGATCCGCTGGGTGCTCGGCGAGCAGCGCCCGACGGCGCTTCGCTGCTCGAAGCTCGCGGACGTGGTGTTCAACGGCACCGACACGCGCAAGCCGCTGGGGATGTGCGAGGTGTCGATCACCTTCGCAGACTGCGAGAAGGAGCTTGGGACTGAGTACCACGAGGTCACCGTCACGCGCCGCGTGTATCGCGACGGCACAGGCGAATACTTCATCAACAAGACGCGCTGCGGTCTCAAGGACATCAAGCGGCTCTTCATGGGCACGGGCATCGGTACCACGTCGTACTCCGTCATGGCCCAGGGCCAGATCGACCTCATCCTTTCCTCCAGGCCCGAGGACCGCCGTGCCGTGTTCGAGGAAGCCGCCGGCATCACCAAGTTCAAGGCGGACCGCAAGGAGGCGATCCGCAAGATCGAGCAGACGGAGCAGAACCTGCTGCGCGAGGCGGACGTGCTGCGCGAGATGAAGCGGCAGATAAACTCGCTGCAGCGCCAGGTGGGTAGGGCGCAGAAATACAAGGAGCTGCGCGACGAGCTTCGTGGACTGGACGTATATCTCTCCAAGGGCAGGATACAGGCGTTCAACCTGGCGCTGGAGAACAATGTACTCCGCCAGCGCGAGACCGACGACGCGATCCAGGCCGCGACCGAGGCGGTAGGCGCGGCCGAGGCCGAGACGCAGCGCCTGCATGCCGAGATGCACGCCATCGAGGAGAGGCTTGCCGCGCTCGCCAGCGACGCCGCAGCAGCCGAGAACGCGCTCACCCGCGCACGCGAGGTGATGGCCGTCAACGAGCAGCGCATCGAGGAATACCGCATGTTCGCCGACCGCGACGGGCGCGAGATCGCCGAGACGCGCCAGGCCCTCGAGGAGCTGGGCATGCAGGTGGAGTCGCTGGAGCAGAAGCGCGCGCTGCTGGACGAAGGACTGGCCACGGCCCAGGCGGCGCTCGAGTCCGCCGAGGCCGATTTCAGCGCATCCTCCACGCGCGTGGACGAACTGCGCCAGAAGCTGCAGGAGAGCCGGTCCGGCTCCGCCCAGTGCGACCGCCACGCCGCCGGGCTGCGCGACGAGATCGCCCGGCTGGAATCCGCCGCCCGCGAGGCGATACTTGCCCGCGAAAGGCTTGTCTCCGAATGCTCGCAGCTGAAGGAATCCGTTGAGCGAACCGAGACGGTCGCGGGCGAGGTGTCCGCAAGGCTTGCCGCCGCCCGTGCAGCGGAGACCGAGGCCGCGGGCCTGGCCGATGCCGCCACGGCCGCGCTGGACTCCCTTCGCGCGGAGATAGCCGAGGCGCGCGACAACCTTGGCGAGATGCAGACTGCCGCCGCCACGAAGGAGGCGCAGCTTGAGATGCTCAAGGACGAGTCCGCCGCCAAGGCCGTGCTGGAGAAGGCGTTCCAGGACGACTCGGGGGATGTGAAGCTGGCGGTCGTGGAGACAGGCCGCGAGGGAGTGACGGTTGCGGAAGGCGACAGGCTCGTGGAGCATCTGGCGCTTGACGGGACGGATCGCGAGACTGCCGACCGCCTTCTGGGCGACATCGTGCTGGTGGGCGACAAGGGGGGCATGTGGTCGCCGTCGACGGCCGTGGCGCCGTCATCCGGGCACCGTTCGCCGATCACCGAGGCGGAGCAGGCGCTTGCCGACCTGCGCGAGCGCATCGCCCGTGCGCAGGAGACGCTTTCCACGGGCGCCGAACGCACGGCGGCGCTTGCGGAGGAGTCGCGCATCGCGGCGGCGCGGCTCACCGAAGCGCGCAGGGCGGCCGCCCAGGCGGAAGGTGAGCATACGAGCGTGGCGCGTGACCTCGATGCCGTGCGCCAGAGGCTTTCCGCGGTAGAGGCCGATCTCAAGCGCGTGCGCGACGAGAACGCCGGCGACGAGACGCGCCGCGGCGAGCTGGCGCGCGATCTGGAGGACACGATCGCGAGGCGCGATACCTTTATGGATGCGACGGCGCGCATGCAGGACGAGCAGATTTCACTGGAGTCCGCCAACGTTGAGGCGAGCCGTCGCCTCACCGAGAAGCGCATCGCCGCCGCGCACATGGAGTCGGAGCTGGAGCTTACTGCACGCCAGTCCGAGGATGCGGCCAGGCGCCGCACCGAACTGCAGAAGACCATCGAAGGCCGCGAGAGCGGCATACGCGGATACGAGGACTCCATCAGGCGGCTCCAGGAGGAGACGGTCGAGCTGATGGCGTCGCTCGATCCCCTGCGCGAGAAGGCGGCACTCGTGCGTGGCCAGGTGGAGGAAGGCAGGCAGGAGCGCCAGGACCTGCAGGCCAGTCTGGCCGAGGCGGATGCGGCCGTCAGCGGCAGAAGGCAGGCCCTCGACGAGGCGCGCGCGTTCAAGGGGCGGCTAGAGGTGGCCGCGACCGAGGCGACGATGCGCCGCCAGAACGTATACGACCATCTGAGCCAGGAGTACGGTCTCGATCCTTCGGCGGTGCTGCGCGAACCGGATCCGGACTGGGGCAAGCGCAAGGAGCCGCCGTCCACCGAGGAGCTGGAGGCGCGGGTGAACACGCTCAACGCGCAGATCGCCGAGATAGGTCCCGTCAACATGGTCGCCATCGAGGAGTTCCGCGAGCTGGAGGAGCGCTACACGCGCGAGAAGGCGCAGGAGGCCGACCTGCTGGCCGCCAAGGAGCAGATCCGCGCGCTCATCGATAGCCTCAACGGCAAGTCCGGCGATCTCTTCCGCACGACCTTCGAGCAGGCCAACGCCAATTTCCAGAAGATGTTCACCAAGCTCTTCAACGGCGGCGAGGCGAGGCTGGTGCTGCTTGAGAACAAGGAGGACCCGCTCGAATGCGGCATCGACATCATCGCCCGCCCGCCCGGCAAGAGGCCGCAGTCGGTTACGCTCCTTTCCGGCGGTGAACGCACGATGACGGCCGTGGCGCTGCTGTTCGCCATCTTCCGCATCAAGCCGGCGCCGTTCACGATGCTGGACGAGCTTGACGCCGCGCTGGACGACGCCAACATCGGGCGCTTCGTGGATGCTCTCAAGGAGTTCCTGGACCGTTCGCAGTTCCTCATCATCACCCACAACCAGCATACGATCGCCGGGTCGGACCTGGTGTACGGCGTCAGCCAGCAGGAGAAGGGCGTCTCGAGGGTGCTTTCCATGAAGCTTTCCGATATAGGCGTCAAGTCCGCGAAGTGAGGCTTCCCATGACCCTGAGACGGTTCGCATGCATCCTCCTGGCGGGCGTAGGCACCGCCGCGATGTCGGCGGAGCCAGCGATCTCGATCGCCTTTCCGCGCGCGGGTGCGCGCCTGCCTGCGATCACGAACGTATATTGCATCGGAGCCGTCGCCACGAACATCAGCGCAACGCTCACGGTCAACGGCGCCACCACCGACGTATACCGCACGGGTGCCTTCCTCGCCATGGTACCGGTGCGCTCCGGCACAAACGAGATAGCGGCCGTCTGGGGAACGAACGTCCTGAAGAGGATGTTCACCGTGGCACAGCCTCCCCCCCCGCAGCCGACTGACAAGGGCGCCGCGCCGCAGCCTAGGTCGCAGCACGATCCATACAAGGACCTCGGCATCCCTACGAACGCCGTCTTCGCCGCTTCGCCGCCGCGCGGACGCAAGCCGAGCGACGTGCTGGTGATGGTGGACGCCGGACATGGCGGTAGTGACACGGGGACGATCTCTCCGCACGGATGGTACGAGAAGGATGTGAACCTCATGCAGGCCCGCGCGATACGCGACGAGCTGCGTCGGGTCGGCTTCAAGGTGGTGATGACGCGCGACGACGATTCCTACCCCCCGCTGTATTCGCGTCCGCGGAACGCCTGGCGGATGAAGGTGGACGCCTTCATATCGGTGCACCACAACGCCACTGCGGCCGACAGCAACCCGCGTCTCGTCAGGCACACCACGACATACGTCTCCAACGCCAAGGGACTGCCGCTCGCGGCGGCGATCCAGCGGCACATCGCGCGCGAGCTGGGCCACATCAGGGACTGTGGCGCGCAGGAGAAGTCGCTTGCGGTATGCCGCAATCCTGCCGTTGCAAGCTGCCTGCTGGAGGTGGACTTCATAAACCTGCCCGAGGGCGAGGCGGAATCGTGGGATCCGGCGCGCCATCGCCGCGTGGCGAAGGCTGTCGCGCTGGGCGTCCTCGACTGGATGATGGAGTAGCGGCGGTGCGGGTGATCGACGGCAGGAGGGTGAACACGCAGGTCGCCGGGCGCGACTTCAAGTACTATGTGTTCGACTGGGACGACAACATCCTGCACATGCCCACGCGCATTTACCTCGAGAAGCTCTGCGACGACGGCGTGTGGCGGCCGGCGTCGGTGTCCACCTCCACGTACTCCCTCGTGCGGGGAGACTCCGCGCACTACCGCCTGCCGCGCAACGGCGGCCGCGCGGCGGCGTTCCGCGACTTCCAGGACGTCCCGGGCGACATCGCCAACCAGTCCTTCATCCGCGACACCAAGGCGGCCCTCCGCCGCATAGCGGCCGGCGAGACGCCAGGCCCCTCGTTCGAAACCATGCGCAAGACGCTTCGGGAAGGGCGCATCTTCGCCATTGTCACGGCGCGCGGACACGCTCCGGAGACGATACGCGAGGCCGTCAGGCTTTTCATCGACAGCGCGCTCACGCCCGCGGAGCGCGAGGAGATGATGGCGAACCTGCGCGGCTACCGCTGGTGGCTCGACAACCGCACCACGTTTGGCACGGACGCCGAGGAGCTCGACTACTACCTTTCCATGTGCCGCTACCACGCCGTTACAAGCCCCGGCTTCAAGGAGAGGATGGCGGACGATGCGGACTTCGGGGCGCGCGTGGCCGCGGCGACGTCCGAGCGGCGGCCGGAGCTGGCCAAGGAGTTCGCCATCCGCGACTTCGTGGAGCATCTGGTGCACATGCTCGAACGCACAGGCGGACTGGAGCTGCGCCGGCCGATGTCCGTGGGCTTCTCCGACGACGACTCCGGCAACGTAAACGCCGTGTCGGAGTACATCCGCGATGAACTCGCCCGCAGATTCGGGTCCGTGAAGTTCGTCGTGTACGACACTAGCGACGCCTCGCTCGCCAACGGACGAAAGGTCACCGTCGCCGGACAGCTCGACCTCCCTGGTTTCTGACGCGACTCTTTCCCGTTGATGAACAGGTACGGGTTTGATATACTGTCGCCATGAAAACAGCGACTAGTACGGTCGCGGCAATGCTGGCCGCGGCTTGCATGCATGGCGGTGTGGCGCATTCTGCGCCAGCTTCCTGGATCACAGAGGGTTTCGACGCCTTCCGCCGAGGGACGTTCGGCAACTCGGGACAGAACCTGTACGTCTCCCGGAAGGGCGTGCTGCAGCGGATCCACCTGTTCGACCTCGACCACAACGGCTATCTCGATCTGCCGTATGCCAACTGCCAGGACCACCATGAAAGCGCGCCGAGCTACATCTATTCGCTCGACGGCACGCGCCTCGCCAGCCTGCCGGGCGCAGGTGCCGTGGGCGGAACCGCGCTCGACCTGAACGGCGACGGTCTGCTGGACATCGTCGTCTGCGGCAATTTCGACATGGTGCAGCCGTTCGCCCCCTCGGACATCTACTACGGCTCCAAGGACGGCGAATACTCCGAGCGCCACCACATCCGGATCCAGACGCCGTTCGCCTCAGACTGCTGGCATGGCGATTTCGACCGCTCTGGGCGTCAGTCGCTCGTGTTCGCCCTGCCGAGGTATCGCATCGTGCGCGTATATCCGCAGGACGACCTTGGTTTCGCATGGGAGCGATTCACGGATCTCGACATCGATGCGGAGCTTCTGACCGCGGCCGATTTCGATGGCGACGGCTACGACGACCTCGTGACGCGCAAGCGCGAGGAGACCCGTACCGAGGTGTTCTGGGGCGGAAAGGGCGGACTGGACGCCTCGCGGCGGACCGTGCTTCCGGAACAGGATCCGGGCGAGTTGCTCCAGCCAGAGGAGGAGGCCACGCTTGAATCCGAGCTGGAGCAGAAGTTCGAGTCGCCACGCCTCCTGCAGACGGTCGTGTGGAACGGCAGACCATGCTTCACGCTTTCCACAGGAAAGAAGATCATGTTCTTCGCTGCTGGCAAGGACAGGAAGCTCCATCGCGAGTTCGAGCTGGAGGTTCCCATGACGCTCGCCGTGGCGGCGGCGGATCTCAATGGCGACGGCCTCACGGATCTCGCGCTGGCATGCCGGGTGAAGTCGGAAGGCGACGCGAAGCGGCAGAGCAGCTTCATCTGGCTCAATTCGGCGGAAGGCTTCAAGCCGGCAAACCGGATTGCCGTGGATACCGCGTCGGCATGCTGCGTTGACGCGCGGCCGGGGATGGCCCTCTTTGGCCAGTGCGCGGCAGGGCGCCGCTACACGAACGACGCGCTGCTGTTCACCTTCAAGGACGGACGTCTCGTGTCAGAGCCTCGCCGCTTCCAAGGGGAGGATATGCGCCGGGCTTTCCTCGTGGATCTGCCGAATGGCGACACAGGCGTATTCCTGGTCAACCACTTCTCGCGTTCATCGGTAGGGTTCGACAAGGCATTCGTGTACTGGGGACGCAAGGAGGGCTACAACGCCGGCGACAGGCTGGAGGTGCCCGCCTGGTGCGCGGTCGACACACTACCTGCCGACTTCGACGACGACGGCTGGGCGGAGCTGCTCGTATGCAACAACTCCGAGAACTCGATGCACCTGGATCCTGGCCACCACCTGCACAAGTTCGGTCCTGGCGGATTCTTGCCCGACAAGACCACGTTGCTGCGCACGGACGGTGGATGGGGGGCGATCGCAGGCGACTTCGACAAGGACGGATACCTTGATATCATCACATCCGCCGACCACTGGTTCGCGCTGCGCTACTTCCGCGGCGGACCGGACGGCTTCAAGGGTTTCCACGACATCGAGGTGCAGCCGGACGACGACCCCGAGATGCTGAAATCCGAGAAGCGCCGCCGCGAGTTGAACAAGAAGTCGGGGAACCCGCTTTCGCGCATCCGCCACGAGAAGAGCGGCGCCGCACGCTGGCCCATCGCGGTGGACATTGACATGGATGGCTGGCTCGACATCGTGGTTCCGATGATCGGCTTCGGCCGTTCGCACATCCTGTGGGGAGGTCCGGAAGGGTACTCCATGGCGCGCCGCAAGGACCTGGCGGCCTACAACTGCGTCTCGGCGCGCGCGGCGGACCTTGACGGCAACGGCTATCCAGACATAATCCTGGGCGGCCATACCAGCCAGCATCGCGGCGAAGGACCTTTCCGCGAACCGCACCATTCATACATCCACATATACTGGAATGGTCCCGACGGTCTTTCCGAATCGCGCAAGACGATCCTGAGATGCGACGCCGGCGATTCGATGGCCCTCGCCGACTACAACCGCGACGGTACGCTGGACATCTTCGTGGGTAGCTATCTGGGCGAGGTTGACCGCGACATAAACTCCTTCCTTTACTGGAACCGCAAGGGGCGCTTCAGTGAGTTCGACCGCCAGGAGCTTTTTACGCACGCTGTTTCGGGCTGCATCCCCGGCGACTTCAATGGGGACGGGTACGTAGATCTAGCCGTCGCAAACCACAAGGTCTACGGCGACCATGTGGGCAATTCGTACGTGTGGTGGAATGGTCCGGAAGGATTCGTGCCCACGCGCCGCACCGCCCTGCCGACATGCGGTCCCCACGGCATGTGCACGTACGAGCCTGGCAACCAGATGACGCGCGGCCCGGAGGAATACTACTATTCAGAGCCATATCGCGCCCAGGAGGATCTGAAGGTGAAGGGCGCAGAGGTGTCCGGCGAGATTCCGCCGAAGACATGGGTCAAGGTGGTTGTTCGCGTGGCGGACACCAAGGATGCGCTCGAAAAGGCCGCATGGCGCGCGCCCGAGGGGGTGTCGGTCAGGTCGGGTGCGTATCTGCAGTACCGTCTCGAACTTGGTGCCACGCTCTCGCTGCGGACGCCTCGAATAACGAAGGTGGAAATATCCTTCCAGCAATAAGGAGGTTCCGCAGATGAAGAAGGCTGTAGTGATAGGCCTTGGTTCGATGGGCAGACGGCGAATACGTCTCATGCAGGCCATGCCGGATGCGCCAGAGATCGTGGGCGTCAACCGTTCCGCCGAGCGTAGGGCGCAGGTGGAGAAGGAATTCGGGATACGCACCTACGCCACGCTCGCAGAAGCGATCGCCGCCGCACGTCCGCAGGTGGCGTTCCTCTGCACGGCCCCCGCGAGCCACGGTTCGGCGGTCATGGAATGCATCGATGCCGGGCTGGATATCTTCATGGAGATCAACCTCCTCGGCGACTGGTATGCCGAGGCGGCGGCAAGGGCGGCGGCCAAGGGCGTGAAGCTCTTCATTTCCTCCACGCCCGTCTACCGCCGCGAGATGAAGTATGTCGCCGATGCGGTGCACGGCGAGCCCGTATGCTACATGTTCCATTGCGGACAGTATCTGCCGGACTGGCATCCTTGGGAGGACTATCATGGCTTCTTCGCCGCCCGGAAGGAGACTAACGGCTGCCGGGAGATCCTCTGCGTGGAGCTTCCCTGGATTGAAAAGGCGTTCGGCAGGGTGGAGTCCATATCCGTGATGAGCGGAAGGATGACCTCGCTCGACATAGACTTCCCGGACCACTACATGGTATCGCTCCGCCACGAGGGCGGCACGAAGGGGATGTACTGCCAGGACATCGTATCGCGCAAGGGACTGCGTCGGCTGGAGGTGTTCTCCGAGAAGCTCCACATCTTCTGGGAGGGTACGCCCGATTCGCTTGCATCGTACGACCTGGAGTCGAAATCGCTCAAGCCCGTGCGCCTCTACGACGACGTGGTGCAGGACGGCCGCTACAACGCGAACATAATCGAGAACGCCTATGCCGACGAGATACGCGCCTTCTTCGACTACGTGGAGAAGGGCGTTGAACCGCCATACACCTTCGCCGAGGACGCCCACACGCTCGCCATCGTCGACGAGATCGAGGGGCTTCGAGGGCGGTAGGCATGTTGTATAATGTCGCGGCAAGGCGATAGAAAGGTGGTACCATGAAAATAATAGACGCACATTCCCACATCGGCAACTTCGGTTCATGGGCGAGGTTCGACTTCGACCTCGTTCGCCTTAGGGAGCAGATGGAAGAATTCAACATTGAAAAGACGTTCCTCACTGGCGCGGGATGCCACGACAACGCATCGGTGATGGACGCATTCCAAAAAGCGCCCGAACTTCTCGTCCCCGTGGCATGGGTCAAGCCAGGTGGTCCGGATGCCCTTGCGGAGATTCGCCGTCTTGTAGAGCAGGATGGATTTCGCGCCATAAAGCTGCATCCTCTCTTTGATGCCTACTGCGCCGACGATGCCGTGGTCGATCCGGTTCTCGATCTTGCCGAGGAACTGCGCGTGCCCTTGTTCATCCATAGCGGGCATCCGCCGTTTTCGCTGCCATGGCAGATCGCCTGGCTCGCCGAGCGTCACCCTCACGTCCCCATCGTGATGCTGCACATGGGGCACGCCCACGGCGTCTATGTCGATGCGGCGCTGAAAACCGCCCGCCGCTGTCCCAACATATACCTCGACACCTCCGGGTCGCCCATGAGCGTGAAGATTCGCGAGGCATACGAGACCGTTGGCGCGGACCGGGTCCTCTTCGGCATAGACTCGCCATTTCACGAGCCAAGCGTGGAGATCGAGAAGATTCGCGCGACGCACCTTCCGGAAGATGCGCTTCGCCGCATCTACCACGACAACGCAGCCAGTCTGTTCGGTCTTTGACCGACCGGAGTGTGCCAAGGAAGATGGGAGTGAGCGACATGGGCGACGTGTTCGGGGCGTATTCGTGGACGGTCAGGACCTACGAGTGCGCCGCTGATGGTGCGGCGACGATGGCGTCGGTCTGCAACTGGTTGCAGGAGGCCGCAAGCCTGAACGCCGAGACGCTGGCTTTCTCGAAGTCCAACTTCGAGTCCGCAGGCGAAAACATCTCATGGGTGCTGACGCGCCTGAAGGTGAAGATGTCGCGTTTCCCGAAATGGGGCGAGACGGTCTCGATCCTCACTTTTCCGCGCGGTGGACGCCGCATCGTCGCATGGCGCGACTTCGTCCTGACAGGCGCCGATGGCGAGGAGCTTGGGCGTGCGACGAGCGAATGGATGATCATCGACCTCGCGTCGCGCAAGATTGTAGCGATTCCCGAAGGCGTGTTCGCCGCGGCGAATACCGTCCGGCCGCCGGTCTTTGGTGACGAACCCTTCGCTAAACTGCGTTGGGGATGCACCGTCGCATCCCCTGACGCGCTTGTCTTCCGGGCGCGGCGCGGCGACATCGATCTGAATGGACACGTCAACAACGTCCACTATGTCGAATGGCTTTTGGAGGGACGCCCGGACACGGCAGGTCCATGCTTCGAGTTGGACGTGGTGTTCAAGTCCGAGACGCTCGCAGGGGAAGAGGTGCGTGTCGAGTCGGTTGAGCCGGAACCGGGCGTCTTCATGCATCGCATATATGCTCCCGATGGACGCGACCATGTCCTGGCTAGAACCGCTCCACGTTCGGCCATCGGTGCCGGGCAGGGGATGGTTTCGGTCCCGACCCAAGAGGCTCCGTTGCCGACGCAGGAGGAGATCAAGGCATTCAAGGGCAAGGGATGGCTTCTCAACAAGGGAACCGGCACTTTTTCCGCCCGCGTGGTCACGGTGAACGGCAAGGTCTCCGCCGACCAGCTTCGGGGCGTTGCGGAGGCTGCGCGGAAGTTCGGGACGGGCGAGGTGACGTTCACCTCACGTCTGGGCATCGAGGTTCTTGGCGTACCGGCCGGAAGGATGGCGGAATTCGAGGCGGCGCTCTCGTCCGTCGGTCTATCCGTAGGCGGCACGGGGCCCAGGGTAAGGCCCGTCACCTCGTGCAAGGGTACGGTGTGCCCGCGAGGTCTGATAGATACCTTTTCGCTCTCGCGGAGGATACACGAGCGTTTCTACGTCGGCTGGCACGGAGTGGCGCTTCCCGGCAAGTTCAAGATTGGCGTGGGCGGGTGCCCGAACAACTGCGTCAAGCCGAACCTCAACGACATCGGAGTGGCGGGGACGGTTCTTCCCGGGGGCAGACGCGGCTACCAGGTCACGCTTGGCGGACACTGGGGGCGCACGGGCGGTGCCGGTACAGTCGTCCCCACCATCTTCGGCAGCGAGGACGAGGTGCTCGATTTCATCGACCGCGTACTTTGCTTCTATCGCGATAACGGCCAGCCGGGCGAACGATTCTTCAAGACTCTCGACCGCATCGGCTTCAACGCCGCCCTTGCGATGATCGGTTAACCTCTATCTTTTGTTCGCTCCCAGTCCCTGCGCTCCTCCCGAACGTGCGCGTGATTTCGCCCCAACCGTTCGCTCCGCGCGGCGGGGGCGAAATCCCGCGCGGTTGGCGCTGGCGCGTTCGGGCGTTCCGGGGGCGGGCGCGCTTGCCGCCGCGCCGCGCGTCCGGCCTGCGGCGCGCCCCGCATCCGCCGGATGCGGGCCGTCCGCGAGTCGCTAGGCCGCGCGCCCGCCCCCGTCCCGCCCTCCGCGCTATAGGCAATACCTTCGGTTTCCCTACGATGCAGCCGCGAGACGGCTGCATCTACCCTGCCGCCTGGTCTCAATGAGAATACTGTGCGGAATAAGTTCTCAATGCTGGATCTTACCGTCATACCCTGAT
>JAFXTB010000170.1 GCA_017525225.1 Kiritimatiellia bacterium | reverse complement strand
CTTGTCCGGTTTCTTTGCGAGCAGTTCTTCGTTTGTGCTTTCCTCGTTTTCCGCGTGGAGTACGCCTGCTGTCGCGCAGAAGGCCAGAATGGCCAGTGTCGCCTTTGTCGTCATGTAGTCAGCCAGTCCTTTATTTCACGATGTCCCTGGCCCGTGCACGCCAGATAATCGTCTTGAAGAAACCCGCCGTAGGGTCAAACTCGGGACACGCCAGTCCATATTCGACGCACTTGTCGAGTATTTCTCCCGTGCCGCTGCCCGACTTCACAACATAGCTCGTCCAGCTCATTGCACGGGCGATCAGGCTGTTCCTCGGAATCGAATCGTGCGTACGATAGAACCGTCGCCACATAGTGCCTTTGATGATGGGGTGCGGGTAGTGCCGCGTAAGGATCGGACCAAGCATGTCCAAAGCACGGACGTAGGAAGAAGCCTTTCCACTTCCACCCGTGTTGGGCGAAAAAATGAAATCCCTGAACGACTGTTTCAACATTGCGTGTCAATTATACCAAAACGGGGGCGGGTGTGGTAGTGGTTAGTTGGTTGGTTGGTAGTTGGTAGTTGGTAGTTGGTGGTTGGTGGTTAGTCGTTAGTGGCTAGTGGCTAGTCGTTAGTGGCTAGTGGCTAGTCGTTAGTGGTTAGTGGCTGGGGGTAAACAAATCATGGCGGCGAACGGGGTCGCCGCCACAAAACGATGACAGGAGACACCGAACAGCGCCGCAGTAAAACAACAACTAGGGGCGCCAGATAGCGCCGCCGCGAAACGGTGGCTGGAGGCACCAGGGAACGCCGCCACCGCCAAATGGATCAACCGATAATATCAGCCGATCGAGATGCAACCAGAGACCAGAATGGCGAGCGCTGCGACAATCATCAGAATCCTCATCGTTTTCTCCTTGTCTGTTTGCAGGTTCCACCAAGGAACCGTTGGCGATATGGTACACTATTTACGGGGAAAGCGCAAGGGGGGCTCGCAAAGTGTGCCGGTGATCATGGGATCCGGGCGATGGGCTTGGTGTAGGGGCCTAGGCCGACGTCCTTGGGAGCGTAGTTGAGCGGGAAGCCGTCGGCGGGCTTCTTCGCGAACGCCTCGCGCACAGCTTCCAAAATTCCAAAGCCGTTCTCGGCGTTGGGATAGCCAATCTCGCCTTCGCACCATTCATCGAGCGGACCGAGCAGCAGGCGCTTGACGCCTGTCTCGTCGCTGAAGCGCTTCGCATCGCGGCAGACCTTGGCGAACCTGGCGGGCGTCATGCCGACGATCTCCCAGCCAGTATCGCCTTTCCAGGGCTTGTTGCCCCAGCCTGTGGAGATGGCGGGGAAGTACGTCAGCACGTTGTTGGTGTGGATGGTCGTCCAGTGCTTGTACGACGAGTCCACGATCGCGGAGTAGTCGATGGCGCCGTTGACGAATCCCGGCATGTGCGGCGTGCCCTGGGCCTTGTAGCAGTATTCGAAGAGGGCGGAGACGCCGGCGTCCTTCAGCACCTGGTGGCGCTTGGGATCTTCGGTGGAATAGAACATGCTCACGAAGTAGATGCCCGGGTATCCGGCGGCGCGGGCCATGGCCTGCGAGATGTCGATCATCTTCTTGGCGCCACCGGGGCCAAGCGACCTCTCCATGTTGAACGCCCACATGCCGACGACGGGCATGCCGTCGATCTTCATGTACTGCGGGTCGGAGAAGAAGTTGTCGATCCAGTGCTTCGTCACCATCTCCTGGTCCTTCACGGAATGGCGGTAGTTGCCTTCGTTGCACCAGAGCGCGGCGTACTTGAGATACTTGCGGTAGCGCGCCTTGCCGTAGCCCTCGATCCAGTAGTTGTAGGGGCTGGGGCCTTTCTCGGACGACCAGTACCAGTCGACGAACGCATACGAGATGCCGTTCTCGACGAGCCACTTTATCTGCCAGTCGCGTACTTCGGGAAGGGTGTCGTCGTACCAGCCGAGAACCGGCTTGCGCTCGGGCATGGCATCCCAGGCCGGATACCACTGGTGGCGATACCAACCGGGGAAGAGAAACACGCCCACCTCCACGCCGCCCATGTCGAGCGGCTTGGGCTCGGGCGGATAGTCGCATGGGCTGAGATTGAGCGACGGCAGCACCTTGACGTGGAAATCCTTCTCGCTGCGCGCGCCGTTGGCGGCGGTCAGCACGAGGTGCGACATGAACGCCATCGGGCGGCCAGGGTCTGAAAGCGTGATGCGGAAGCGACGCTCGCCGGGGATGCCGTTGGTCATGTAGTCGTCGCGGATGTAGTCGTAGCCGCCGTTGGGCGTGATGGCGCCGGCGGGCGAGAGGTCGGCAGCGTCGATGACGCGCATGCCTTCCGGCAGTCCTTCGAGGGCGAAGCGGATGCCTTCGGCCGGTTCTGTGCCGTAGTTGCGCACGACCACCTCGATGGGCAGCGGGCGGCCGGCGCGCGGGATGGCGTCCTCAGGGAACACCTGGCGCACGACGGGGTCGGCGGGGATGCGCGGGACGCCCTTGACGAACTCGAGGCCGTCGGGCATGAACTCCCTGAACCGCAGGCCCTCGCGCAGGCAGAAGCCCTCGATCCTGCCGTACCAGTGGGGTCTGCCGAAGGTCATGCGCTCGCGGGTGTTCTTGAGGTCGAACCAGTAGGTGTGCTCGCGGCCGTCGGGGATGGAGGTGAAGCCCATGTTGAAGGGGATGGGCTTATCCTTGCCGCGCCGGACCTTCCAGTTGAGCGAGAGGTACTTGAACTCGTCGGACCGCATGCGGAAGATGATGCCGTCGGCGTTCTGGGCGTCGAAGGGGGCGAAGCCCCGGCGCTCGATGGCGATGGACCGCAGCGAGACGCATGTGGGGTCGTTCTTTGCAGGATGGGAATAGAGCCTGATCCTATCGATGCTGCCGATGTTCCAGAGCGGCCGCAGCACGTACGTGCGCCAGACGCTGCCGCCCTCGAAGTCGAAGCCTATGCCGTTGCCGAGGCCCTCACCCTTGGTGACGCCGTTCATGTGCCAGAAGAGCGAGGCGTGGCCAGGGACGGAGCTTCTGAGGGTGAGGACGATTGCGGCGTCCTCGGTGACGGCGACGGGCTTCTCGAGGTTGAACACCTCGCTGAAGGAGCAGTCCTTGTAGACGCCGATGTAGGCAAGCCGTTCGTTGAGCTGGCATGTGGGCTGGTCAGATGCGGCCATCGTCGCCGCGGCGAGCGATAGGCATACAGCGATTATCTTGTTCATAGTTCGTGGTTCTATGGGATTAGTGGAAGATGAGGTGGAAGCCGATGATGGGTTTCTGGCGCTCGTAGCAGCCGAGGTCGGGAAGGGCGGTTGGGTCGTCTGCGTACGGGACGCCGTAGAGCGAGACCACGCGCGGATTGCCGAGGAGGTCCGTGACGTCGGCGCCGGTCAGCCAGTCGAGCATCACGCCCTTTTCGCGGCAGGTGTTGCTCCTGAGCGTGAAGTCGTTGTCCGCTACGCTTGTGAAGCCTGGATTGGCGTTGACGAAGCAGCCCGTCTGGTGGAAGTACTGGATGTCGGGGTTCACCTCGGCCGAGAAGCAGCAGTTTGTGGCGAACACCGAATTGTACATGGCGCATGTTTTCGCGAAAGTGCCGCTGTTCCGCCACAGGATGCAGTTGACGAGGGTCAGCACCCTGCTTTCATCCGCGTCTTTGCTCCTGTATTCGATGATGTACCCGTTCTTGTTCACCACGGTGCAGTTCTCCAGATTCATGCGAGTGCTGGAATACTGCATCAGGCAGTACTTGCTGGAGTTGTTAACGATGAGGCAGTTGCGGAACGTGCCGCCACCGAAGAGGGCGCCCGTTGGCTTGGACGGATCCTCGATGAACTGGCATCGTTCGAAGACGGTGCCGCTGCTGGTGCAGTATATGTTGCCGGTATCGGGGGCGTCGTTGTCCTTGAACACGAGATCAACGCCGTGCACCTTGGCCAGCGCGTTGATTATGCCATATCCTCCGGAGGAATTGCCGGTGAATGTGCAGTTGGTGATCAGGGACCCCAGCGCATGCGATATGGCGCCGCCGAAGCGCGACCAGGTGCTGACCGTGGTATCGACGCTGTTGCTCATGAAGGTGCAGTTCTCGATATATACGCGTCGGCCGCTGGCGTCGCTGCTGCATGAATACCCGCCGCCATAGCTGTGCGCGACATTGTTGAGGAACGTGCAACCGTGCAGCGAGCAGGAGTACCAGCTCTCGCTCAAGGTGTAGTCCGCCGATTGCGCACTGGTGGACCTGTATTCGATGCTGCATGCGCCGCCGCCGTGGTCCGCCGTGCAGCCGGAGAAGGTGCAGTTCTCCACCCAGCCACCGAGAAGGGCCGCGCCGCCACCATTGAAGGCCTCGCAGTTGACGAAACGGCAGTTGACTAGGCGCGAGGGCGAGTAGTGTCTGGAAGGGGCGCGCCCGTAGAATACGACGCCTCCGCCGTCGCCGGCGAAGGGCTGCGAGGCGGTAGGTCCGTTCGTGAGCGCCACGCCATTCTTGAAGGTGAGGCCGTTGAGGATCACGGGGCGCCAGTACTTGGCGTTCGGGTCCTCGTAGCCCGCCAGGCTCTCGCCCCAGTGCACGATCATGACGCGGCGGGCGCCCTGGGCGTCGATGACGGTGTTGTCGGGATCAGGCTGGCCGTTGGCGCCGAAGCTCACCACCTCGAGGTTGCGGTTGGAGATGACAAGGGTCGCGGCGGGCTGGTAGAGGCCGGGCTTGACCAACAGGCGCCAGCCGTCGGGCGTGCCGTCGATAGCGGTTTGGAAGTCGGTGAAGGCGCCGACCCAGTCGCCGGTGGCCTCGGCCGGCGAGGATACGAGGCGCTTGACGTAGGTGTAGTCGGGGGTGTCGGACTGCCGTTCGTAGCAGCCGATGTCCGGCAGGGCGGCGGGGTCGCTGGCGAGCGGCACGCCATCATGCGAGACGACGCGCGGGTTCTGGTCGATATCCTTCGCGGCCGTCGTCATCCAGTCGAGCATCGTGCCCTTGTCGCGGAGAGGGGAGTCGCACCGCAGACGGTAGTCGCCATCGGCGGCGCACATGAACTTGTGGCCGCCTTTCGGCAGGACCATGCATTCGCTGTACGTAGTGCCGCCGAGGAGCGCGGAGAAGCAGCAATTCGAGGCGAACATAGTGCAACCCAACGCCCCCGAGTAGAGTTTCTCCTGGGTGAATATGCTGTTCCGCAAAAGCATGGTGTAGGCACTTGATTTGGTGTCCATGTATAGCGTATATACATCGTCCGAACTGTCCGCGAACGTACAGTTGTCTACCGTGACCGAGGGCTCGACCGACACCTTGTCGCCGAACCGCCTGATAATCGCAGTGACGGAGCCGCGTGTGTTGCCGGCGAAGAGGCAGTTGCGGAAAACAACTCCGCCCTTGTTCTCTACGAAGACGAATGCGCTTCCTTTCAGGGTGCAGTTCGTGATATGGCAGTCAAGGAACTGCACATTATCCGTTCCAATGTGTATCGTGCCGTACATGTTGGAGCCAGGGTTCTCCAATACCCCGTTGAAGGTGCAATTGGACAAGGTGACGTTCCCGCCGGTGATCTGCAGGACCGTTCCATAGAGATACTTGCCGTTCGCGTTGTTGAACCCGATGCATGAGAAACGGCTGTTCAGCAAGGAGGTGTACCTTCCACAGTATACCAATCCGCCCTCCGTGTTCTGGGTATTATCGGTCTGGGTGAAAGAGTTGGTGAGGAACGTGCAGTTGTCGATGATGGTGTTGCTGTTGAGGTAGATGACCGGGCCGAAGGCTAACGGCGCTTGGGCGGAGTTGCCGTCGAACAGGCAGCCGGTGATCCTGGGGAGTTCGCTTTCCGTCCACGCATTCGCGGAGGATTGGCCCGTATACACGGCGACACCCTTTGCGGTTTTTCCAGCGACGGTAATCGTCTGCGAATTGTTCGTGAAGATGCAGTCCGCCACTACAAGGCCCTTGTTGGAGGAATGGATGCAGGTGCCGGTGACGTTCAAGGACCTGTTGCCGCGGAACACGCAGTTGCTTATCGTCACATTGTCGGCCATGGGCTTGAAGGCGGCACTTCCGATGTTGGAGTATTCGCCGCTGGACTGGTAGCCGTTCGCGAACGTGAATCCGGAGATGGTCACGCCGACAGCGGTGGTCTGCATGATGGCGGTCGTGCCGCCGCCGTCGAGGATCGTGTTGTCGCGGTCCTCCTCGCCGGTCTGGCTGTTGAAGCTGCGGATCGTGAGGGAGGTCTGGTTGGCGGAGATGGTCGCGCCGACGCTGTAGGTGCCCGGGGCCACGAGGATCGTGTCGGAGGTGGTGGAGACCGAGATCGCGGTGGCGATGTCGTTTGCCGCCGTGGCAAGGGTGTCGTAGGGGGACGCGGGCGAGTTGCCGGGCGTTCCGGCGGGCACGACGTAGCGCGTGGTGGCGAAAAGCGGAACGGCCGCGAGGACGGCGAGCGCCAGAATGGCATGTTTCTGCTTGTACATCTTCAATACCTCCTGTCAAAAGACAGGCGCATTATACCAAAAATGCGGGGGGTGGAACAGATAAAAGGTTTTTAATTCTATTTTCAGCCACCCCCTTGAATTGGGCAGGGCTAAATGCTATAATACGGCCTCGTTTTTTCAACCAGGAAAGGGTGGTTCGGATCATGGAAAAGAAGACGGTAGAGGAGAAAGAGACCTTATTCATAGAATATCTGCAGAAGCCCCCTTATCCCATAGACGAAATGATCGCCCTCATCGCCGACGTTCCGGCGAGCAAGGCGGAGGAATGGACGGCGCTGTCGCTGACGGCGTTCGCCGAGGCGCAGGACTTCACCTCGGCGTTCAGGCTCGTCCGCGCGAGGAGCGAGGCGCTGGAGCAGAAGCTGCAGGGCGGGGCGGTCCGCGATGCGCTTCGCAAGACGACGAGGGACAGGCTTCTGGTGGCGTTCATCGATTCAGTGGGCTTCGACAAGCGTCCGCTCAAGGATGCGCTCGACCGTCTGGAGCGCCTGTTGCAGATCCAGGCGAGGCCGTTCGTGCTGAGCGAGGCCTGGGGGCTTGGCGAGGCGAGGCGGTTCGACTACTTCTACCGCCGCATCACGGTGGACTTCCCGCATCGCAAGGGCCACCAGTTCACCTTCGACGCCGCGTGCGAGACGCTCGTGCCCGCGCCGGACAGCCACATCCTCATGGTGGCGAAGGGCGATCCGGACTGTCTGGCCAAATGGATCAAGGAGGAGCCTGGCAGGTTCGTGAAGGAGATGCTCAAGAGTTTCGGCGACATGCCGATCACCAGACTGGAGGAGCTTTCCGCGAAGCACGGGTTCGTGAAGACGGACGGCTGGAAGGCGTTCTGGGAGCGTGCGCGCACGGATCTTCGCAAGGACAAGCTGGTGGAGATACCCACGCGCCGCGCGGAGCCGCTGCACCTGAAGGAGTCCGCGGAGAAGTACGGCGCCGAATGGCTGGGCAAGTTCCAGGGCATCAAGGATCCCAAGAGCATACTGTCGTCGGTGCGGGAGCTGCAGGCTGCGGCAAGGTCCGCCGACGCGGATGCCGCCGCCGAGGCCGGGTCGGAGGCGCTGAAGCTGGACGAGGGCACGCGCGCGAAGCTCGCGGCGCGCCTTGCGTTCGCGCTCAAGGGCGCGCGCGGGGTGGACGATGCTCTGTACGCGAGGCTGGCGTTCTGCATGGACGAGCTGAAGCTCGATCCCGCATGCGTATCCAAGGCGCGCAGCTATCTCTGGGAAGGCAACCGCTATCTGGATGCGGCGGCGAAGCTGCCTGCGCGCGACGTAGAGACGTTCGTGAAGTTCCTGACGGCCGAGAACGGGGCTTCCACGAAGAAGGCCCTGTTCGCGGCCATGCCGGAGATGTGCTTCCCGCTGCTCTCGGCGACGCTCACCGTGTTCGCGAAGGACGCCGACTGCGAGAAGGCGTGCGCGGCGCTGCTGCGCGACCCCGCCGCCCCGGCGACGCTCGTCACGTACGTGCTGGCCCGCCACGAGCATTTCGCGGAATGGAAGGAGCTGCCGGGCCTCGTGGTCGTGCTGACGCACGCGATCGCGATCGGGGAAGGGCGGCAGAGCGGCGAGACGCTCCGCATGCAGAACACCATCCGCCGCCTGTTCGCCGACAAGAAATGGCTTGAGGGCGTGATGAATCGGCTCGATCCCAGCGACAGGGCGATATTTTTCGAGCGCTTCCAGGCGTCTGCGGCATGGGATCCGGCCACGCACCACAGGATCATGACGAGCATGATGGACCTCGCGCCCGAGCTCAAGGCGCGCCGCGTGAAGCGCGAGGCCCCGCAGAAGGTCGACCGCATCACCTCGATCCGCAGCTACGCCGAGCGCACGGCGGCATACCAGAGGCTCGTCAACGTGGACATCCCGAAGAACGCGCGCGACATCGACGCCGCCCGCAGCCTGGGCGACCTGCGCGAGAACTTCGAGTACCAGAGCGCGAAGGACGAGCAGCGCGCGCTGCTGCAGCGGCAGACGCAGATGCAGGAGGAGCTCAACGCCGTCAAGGCCGTGGACTTCTCGACCGTCACGACGACGGACTCGGTCTGCCCCGGAACGACGGTGACGATCCTCACGGCGGCCGGCGAGAGGGTGGCATACACGATCCTCGGCGAGTGGGACAACGATCTTTCAAGGAACATCATATCCAACAAGACGCGGCTGTCGCAGAACCTTCTCGGCAAGAAGGTAGGCGAGCAGTTCGACCTTCCGGATTCGGAAGGCGGCGTGTCGGCGGCGACGGTCGAGGCGATCGAGCCGCTGTCCGAAGAGCTGCGCGCATGGGTGAAGGCTACGCCGGAAGCCGGCAACTGAGGCGAGGAAACAAAAGATGAGCACGAAGAAAAAGAACGCTAAACCCCAGGCTTCCGCCAAGTCTGCGAAGAAGCCGGTGCCCGCGAAGAAGCCCGCGCCTGCTAAGAAGCCCGCGCCCGCAAAGAAGCCCGCGCCTGCCAAGAAGCCGGTGCTTGCGAAGAAGCCCGCGCCCGCGAAGAAGCCGGTGCCCGCCAAGAAGCCTGCGGCACCTGCGAAGAAGCCTGTGGTACCTGCGAAGAAGCCTACGGCACCGAAGAAGCCTACGACGTCTAATAAGAAGCCTGTGAAGCCTGTGGAGGCTGCCACCGCTCCGAATGCCGTGCCGGCTTCCGGGAAGGATTTCGCGTACAGCATCGCGGAGATGATGAAGCAGGCGAACCGTCGCCAGGAGGAGGAGCTCGCGAACGCGGAGCAGGCGGTCCGCCTGTCGCGCAGGCCTACAACCCGCGCCAAGGGCAAGGCGACGCTGAAGTTCCCTGCGGCGGATCTGGAGGAATTCAAGAAGCGCCTCTTGCAGATGCGTCAGGCGGCGATGGGGCAGTCCGCGACGCTCAAGACGATCGCGCTTGAGCAGACCGACGACCGTCTCGGCGAGGATGCCGACGGCAGCGACGTGTTCCTGCGGCTGCAGAGTCTCAATCAGGCGGATTCCCAGAACCGCATAATCTGCAAGATCGACGATGCCCTGCGCCGCATCGCCGACGGAACGTACGGCATCTGCGAGATGTGCGGGCAGCTCATTCGCAAGCCGCGTCTCATGAACATGCCGTTCGTGCACACGTGCATGGAATGCCAGAGCGAGATGGAATCCCCGTCGGCAAGCCACGGATGAAGCGATTCGTCTTCATGTTCGCCGCCGTGATGAACCTGCTCCTTGTGGACCAGGCGGTCAAGGCGGCGGCGATCGCCCGGCTGAAGGGTTCCGCGCCGGTCGTGGTGCTGGATGGACTGTTCAATCTCGCCTACGTGGAGAACCGCGGCTGCGCGTGGGGCATGTTCCAGGGGCATGTGTGGCCGCTGGCGGCGTTCGCGGTGGCGGCGCTCGCGTTCGTGCTGTGGAAGAGGCGGTCGATATTCCCTTCCGGCGTGGCGGGCGTGGTGGCCGAGCTGACGCTCTACGCGGGCATACTGGGCAACCTGGTGGACCGTCTCTGGCTCGGGTACGTGGTGGATCTCTTCGACTTCCACTGGGGCGAGCACCACTTCCCGTGCTTCAACGTGGCGGACGTATACATCAACGTGGCGGCAGGGCTGCTCATACTGACTTCGCTGCTGACCCCGCGCTCGGAGCCGGCCGGTGGCAAGTCGTAGGGCCTATCTGCTCGCGGGCGCCACGGCCACGGGGAAGTCCGCCGTGGCCGCCGTGCTTGCGCGCCGCATGGGTGCGGCGATCCTTTCCGCAGATTCGATGCTGGTGTACCGCGGCATGGACATAGGCACGGCCAAGCCGCCGCCGGAGGAGCGGGCCGAGTTCGACATGGGCGGGGTGGACCTGGTGACGCCGGCGGAGGACTTCTCGGCGGGCGAATGGCTGCGCCGCTCTGGCGCGTGGGTGGAGGCGCTGCCGCCGGGGCGCGAGTTCATAGTCGTGGGTGGAACGGGGCTGTACTTCACGGCGCTGCTGCGCGGGATAGAGGAGCCGTGGCGTCCGCCGCCGCCGGAGTATCCCGTGCTGAGGATGGACCGCGAGGCGCGGCGTGCGCGGATACTGGAGCGGATCGACGGCATGATGCGGGCCGGTCTGGAGGACGAGGTGAGGCGGCTTCGCGCGGAGTATCCTGAATGGTCGCGTACGGCGGCGGCGGCGATAGGGTACAAGGAGTTCGGCGCGCCGCTGAGGGGCGGCGGCACGTTCGCCCCGAGGCCGGGGCGTACCGTGCGCGACGAGATTTTCTACCGCACGTGCCAGTTCGCGAAGCGGCAGGACACGTGGTTCAGGCACCAGTCCACGCCGCTATACGTGGATTGTAGGGCGACGGTGGAGGCGACGGCCGACGCGGTGGCGGCGCTCTGGCGGGAGCATGGGCCGTGGGAGCTGACTTTTCCGGCGGGGAGGCGGTCATGAAGATCACATTTCTGGATGGCGGCACGGGCACGATACTCCAGTCGCGGGGACTGCAGCCAGGCGTTGCGCCCGAGACATGGAACATCGACCGTCCCGAGGAGATCCGCGCCGTGCATGCGGCGTACGCGGCGGCAGGGTCCGACATCGTATGCGCCAATACGTTCGGTGCGAACCGCGCGAAGTACCACGGCGCGGCTCCGCTCGCGGAGGTGATCCCGGCGGCGATCGCGCATGCGCGCGCCAGCGGCGCGAAGGTGGCGCTGGACATCGGGCCGACGGGGCGGCTGCTGAAGCCGGCGGGCGACTTCCCGTTCGACGAGGC
The DNA here is from genome assembly GCA_017525225.1 of Kiritimatiellia bacterium. Lineage (GTDB taxonomy): Bacteria > Verrucomicrobiota > Kiritimatiellia > RFP12 > UBA1067 > RGIG6720. The sequence continues at coordinate 21,130 of JAFXTB010000170.1, read as the reverse complement.
GTACGAGGCGTTCGCCGAGCAGGTGCGGATCGGGACGGCGGAGAGGCCGGACATCGTGCTTGTGGAGACGATGGGCGACACCTACGAACTGAAGGCGGCGGTGCTGGCGGCGAAGGAGAACTGCGACCTGCCCGTATATGCCACGGTGGCGCTGGGCGCTGACGGCAAGCTGCTGACGGGTGGCGACGTGGACTGCGTGGCGGCGCTGCTGGAGGGGCTTGGCGCGGATGCGATCGGGTTCAACTGCGGGCTGGGTCCGGACCGCATGCTACCGCACGTGGAGCGGCTCGCGCGCGCGACGCGCCTGCCGATAATCGTGAAGCCCAACGCCGGGATGCCGCAGGTGGTGGATGGGCGAACGGTGTTCCCGGTAGGCCCGGAGGAGTTTGCGGACCAGGTGGCGGCGCTGGTGGGCGCCGGGGCGGCGATCGTGGGCGGATGCTGTGGCACCACGCCCGCGCATATAGCGGCGCTACACGCCAGGTTCGGCGCGATGGAGGCGGCGGAGAGGAGCCTGCCGCGCAAGCGGTGCGTGGTGTCGTCCGGCACGCACGCGGTGGAGATACCGCTCGACGACACCGTGATAGTCGGTGAGCGCATCAACCCCACGGGCAAGAAGAAGCTGAAGGCCGCGCTGGTGGAAGGGGACATGGCGTATCTGCTGCGCGAGGCGGTGGCGCAGGTGGAGGCCGGCGCGCAGATCCTGGACGTGAACGTGGGCGTGCCGGGGCTGGACGAACCCGCCGTGCTGCAGTCGACGGTGGAGGCGGTGCAGGGCGTGGTGGACGCGCCGATCCAGATCGACACATCCGATCCGCGGGCGCTGGAGCGCGCTCTGCGGCACGTGAACGGCAAGCCGCTCGTGAATTCCGTCAACGGCAAGCGCGAGTCGATGGATGCAGTACTGCCGCTCGTGGCGAAGTACGGCGGCGCGGTGGTGGCGCTCACGCTCGACGAGAACGGCATCCCTCCGACCGCGGAAGGGCGGCTGGAGGTGGCGCGCAGGATACTCGCGGAGGGCGCGAAGTACGGGCTGGGGGTGGATGACTTCGTGGTGGACGTCCTTTGCCTGGCGGTCAGTGCGGAGCCGGGCAGCGCGAACGTGATACTGGAGTCGCTGAGGCGCGTGCGCGAGGAGCTTGGTTGCCGCACGTGCCTTGGGGTGTCGAACATCTCGTTCGGGCTGCCTGGGCGGCCGCAGCTGAACGCGGCGTTCTTCACGCTGGCGATGGGTGCGGGGCTGTCGGCGGCGATCGTGAACCCGCTTTCGGTGGAGATGATGCAGGCGTACCGCGCATGGCGGGCGCTGGCGGCGCGCGATGCGCAGTGCGCGGACTGGATACAGGCGGCGGCCTCGTTCGCGCCAGCTGTGGCGGCGGCGCCGCGAGGCGGCGCGGTGGCGGCGGCGGGCGTGGCGCAGGGTTCGGAGACGGAAGGCCCGCTCGCGCTGGCGGTGAGGAGGGGGCTCAAGGCGGACGCGGCGGCGGCGGCCGAGGCGCTCCTGGCATCCGGCACGCCGCCGCTCGAGGTCATCGGCGGCGGGATCGTGCCTGCGCTGGAGGTGGTGGGCCGGGGGTTCGAGTCCGGAAAGGTGTTCCTGCCGCAGCTGCTCATGGCGGCGGATGCGGCGGCGGCGGCGTTCGGAGTCATCAAGGCGGCGCTTGCAAGGGATTCCGGCGGCGAAGGGCTGGGCAGCCCGCGCGGACCCATAGTGTTCGCGACGGTCAAGGGCGACATACACGACATCGGCAAGAACATCTGCTGCTCGCTCCTGGAGAACTACGGCTTCAAGGTTATAGACCTGGGGCGCGACGTCGCGCCGGAGGCCGTGCTGGAGGCGGCCCGCCGGGTACAGGCGCCGATCGTGGCGCTCTCCGCGCTCATGACGACCACGGTCTGCTTCATGGAAGAGACGGTGAAGCTGGTGCATGCCGAGCTGCCGGGCTGCCGCGTGGCCGTGGGCGGAGCCGTGCTGACGGCGGACTACGCCGCGCAGATCGGCGCCGACATCTACACGCGCGACGCAATGGAGCTGGTACGCGCCTGCGACCGGCTTCTCGACCGTCCTGCTTGAAATCCGCATGGGGATATGGTATCATGACCATGTTTTCGTACAGGGGCATTGTGTCCTTGAACGGGATAGGAGAACTATATGAAAAGACATGAATCGGCATCCAGCCGCACCATGGCGCGGACGGCGTGTTTCTGCGCCGCGGCGCTCGCCATCGCCGCCGTGCGCGGTGCTGACGGCAACATCTTCTTCAACCCGGACATGACCCTGTCCGACGGCATGGGCGAGATCGCGGGCTGGTCGCGCGACAACATCGGAGACTCCCGCAGGCCCGAAGGATGGGATCCCGGCTACGCCAAGGTGAAGGCGTCCGGCGGCGAGATTGAGATAGTCTTCTCCTGTCAGGAGATGCGTTCCGTGCTGCAGAAGTACTTCCATCTTGCGCCGGGCGGCAAATTCCGCCTGTCGGCCGAGGTGAAGACGTCCGGCATGTACGGCGGCAGGGCGGTAATGAGCCTGTACGCTGACAACGGTGGCGGACACGTCAAGGCGATCACGGTGCCGGACAGCACGTCCGGCGAGTGGCGGAAGGTAGAGGCCGAGTTCACGACGTCGTCCCAGTGGGAGTGCGGCTCGCCGAAGGAGAAGGAGGCCCGCCATTTCATCTTCCAGATCTGCGGCGCCATGCATGGGCAAGATCCTGCCCACGTCGTCAGGATGGGGCTTCGCCGCCTGACGCTCGAGCCGCTGGACGATGTGGCCCGGCGCGGCAGCCACCCGATCGACCCCAAGTACGTGGCGCCCATGCCGCGCCGCATCGTGCCGATAGCCCCGCTTCTGTCGAAGGTGTCGGCGGAGGACGCCGAGATGCTGTTCTACTGGCCCGGCGAGCCTGAGGGCGGCGTGGCGGCATGCAAGCTCTCCGCGAAGGTCGACAAGTCCGGCGCTGGCGCGTCCGTCCCGCTCGGCTCCGACGGCCGCGCGCTGCTGAAGTTCGGGCGCCTGACGCCCGGCGACCACACGATGGCGCTTTCTGTGGTGGATGCGGCGGGGCGTGAGCTCGCCGCGAGCGAGTATCTCTTCACGGCAGTCCCGCCGCCGCCGCAGGGGCCGAGCGGCCAGCGGCTCAACAATTTCGTGACGAGGCTCCACGACGCCCCGCTGGCGGACGGCGACGTACGCTTCTTCGTGTCGGCCGACGGCTGGGTGTGGATGTCGGTGACGGGCGCCGCCGATGCGGAGGCGAAGGGTACGCTCGACGGCGAGGGCGCGCCATGCGTCCTGCGGCGCAAGGGCGAGCCCTTCAACGATGGTCAGCGCTTCCTTGCCGCCGGATGGCACACGCTCCGTGTGGAAGGGGCGGCCAAGGGCGGACGCCTGCGCGTCCATGCCGTGAAGACTCTTGTCACAAACTCGCCCCTGCCAGCGGAGAAGCCGTCGCGGCTCGAGCCCGGACTGGCGCTCATGATGCCGTTCCACCGGCGCTACGGCACGCTCTCCACGTTCAACGTGATAAACGGAATCGCGCCAGGTACGCCGCTCAAGGACGACCTCGACAGGCGCGGCCTCAGGTATTGGGGCAACACGCCCGGTGCGCACGTGTGGCATCCGGCGCGGATCGACAGGGAGGACCTGGCCCCGCGCGTCGAGAGCGACGCCTGGAAGGCCGGCATGGACGTGATCGTCGACGAGAACCCCGTGGACGTGGTGTACGAATGGGGATCCACGCTCTCGCGCCGCAACAGCTTCATCTACTCCGAGATACTCTGGGACATGTACGCGCGTAAGCCGCACGGCGGCGCGGTCAACACGTACTACAGCGACTCCAACTACGGCGCGTACTTCCGCGACCGCAAGTGCTACACGTCCGAGATCTCGGCCATCGTCAACTCCGGCGACGGGCGCGGCTTCGTGGTGCCGGAGTCATACGCGCCGTCGTTCGCCGACGAGTCGCTTTCCGCGCTGTGGGAGGGCTACTTCGCGCACTTCCTCAAGAGCGCGATCGACTTCGTGCCGGCGGCCCGCGGGCGGGTGCTGTTCTGGCTGGCGCCGTACGTGGATCTCGGCAGATGGACGAGCTACGATTCGCCGGAGGTCGATCTGAAGGCGCACTATGCGCGGCTGGTAAGGACGATGGCCGTGGATCCGGCCTTCGCGGACATTGGCGGCATCGGCTTCGGGGCGGCCGGCAGCGCCAACGACGACATACGCCGCTGGGGATTCAGGCTCGTGCGGCACTACTGCCTGGAAGGCGCCACGGACGACCTCGCCGCGCAGTACGGCATCAAGTGGGCGCCGGGGTTCGTGAAGAACTGCGAGTTCGCAGACGGTCTCGAAGGCTGGACGTCCGTCGCGGGCGAAGGGGGCGGGATCGCCGCCGAGAAGATAAAGAGGTACGGCTGGCGGCAGGGGCGGCAGAACCTCTCGTTCCCCGCCGTCAGGAACCTGGGCGACGGAGTCGCCGTGTTCACTTCCGGCAGCACGCCCGGAAGGCTCGAGCAGAAGCTCTCGGGGCTTGTGCCCGGGAAGCACTATACGCTTGAATACACGGTTGCGGACTACGCCAGCGCCGTGAACGGGCAGGATGGGAAGGCACCGCCGCCCGCCAGGATGTCGGCCGGCCTTTCCGGCGCGACGGAGGTGCGGGCGCTCGCATACCGGCGCAGAAACATCGGCGGCGGCAAGAATTATTCGTTCCTCACCAACTTCCGCCACGTGTTCCGTGCGGACGCCTCCGAATGCACGCTCACGTTCATGGACCGCGACGCCGATGGGCAGATGTTCCCGGCAGGAACCAAGCAGGTCGTCAACCACATCGTGTTCAAGCCCTACTATCTCGAGACCCAGGACGAGATCGACGAGGTGGTGGCGCTCTTCACCGACAAGAGCAAGGCGAAGAAGTGAGGGACTGGGACATTTAAGGCGTGAAGACATGGCTAAGGCATACGGCGACGAACAGATAAAGCATCTGGACGCGATGGAGCATATCCGGCTCAGGCTGGGCATGTACATCGGGCGTTCGGGCGACGGCAGCGACTACGACGACGGCATATACGTGCTGCTCAAGGAGGTGATCGACAACGCGGTCGACGAGTTCATAATGGGCTGCGGCAGGCGCATACAGATCGACCTCAACTGGGATACGGGCGTATGCGCCGTGAGGGACTACGGGCGCGGCATTCCGCTCGGGAAGGTGGTGGACTGCGTCTCCGAGCTCAACACGGGCGGCAAGTTCAATACGGACGCGTTCCAGTTCTCCGTCGGCATGAACGGCGTGGGCACGAAGGCGGTCAATGCGCTTTCGGACGATTTCTACGTCCGCTCCGTGCGCGACGGCGAGTTCTCCGAGGCCACGTTCGCCAAGGGCAAGCTCGTATCGAAGAAGCGCGGCAAGCTCAAGGACCCCAACGAACGCACGGGAACGTACGTGAGGTTCCTGCCGGACGCTACGATCTTCAAGAAGTTCAAGTTCCGCGAAGAGCACGTGATGCGCCGCCTGAAGATGTATGCGTACCTCAACGCGGGGCTTTCGCTGGAGCTCAACGGCCAGAAGATCGTCTCGGAGGACGGCCTCGGCGACCTCATAGCCGACGAGGCGCAGTTCGAGAAGCTCTACCAGCCGTTCCACTACCGTACCAAGACGCTGGAGTTCGTGTTCACGCACACGAACAGGTCTCCGAGGAATACTACTCCTTCGTGAACGGACAGCACACGACGGAGGGCGGCACGCACCTCACTGCGTTCAAAGAAGGTCTCACCAAGGCGCTCAACGAGTACGACCCGAAGAAGAAGATCGACGGCGACGACGTGCGCGAGGGCATAATAGGCGCCATCGCGATACGCATGCAGGATCCCAACTTCACCGGCCAGGCCAAGACGAAGCTCGGCAACCCGGAGAAGCGCGCCGAGCTTGTGGCGGACATCAAGAAGGCCGCGCTTGAGATGCTGCACCGCGCGCCGAAGGAGACGGAGAAGCTGCTCGCGAAGGTGGAGGAGACGGCGAAGCTCAGGAGCCAGCTCAACACCATCAAGAAGCAGGCGAGGGAGCGTACGCAGGCCGTGAGCGTGAGGGTGCCGCAGCTCAAGGACTGCAAGGAGCATCTGCGGCTCGACAAGGTCAATCCCAAGACTGGCGAGGCGCAGGGCGAGGACACGATGATATTCCTCACGGAGGGCAAGTCGGCCGGCGGCACGCTCGGGAACGCGCGCGACGCGATGAAGCAGGCCGTGTTCTTCCTGCGCGGCAAGCCGCTCAACACGTGCTCGCTCAACAAGGATGTCCTCTACCGCAACGAGGAGTTCTTCAACCTCATCAAGACGCTCGACATCGAGGAAAGCCTTGAGCACCTCAGGTACGGCAAGATAATCTTCGCCACCGATGCCGATGTGGACGGTCTGCACATCCGCATGCTGCTGACGACGTTCTTCATGCGCTTCTACAAGCAGCTCGTGATCGACAAGCGCGTCTTCATCCTGGAGACGCCGCTCTTCCGCGTACGCAAGCCGAAGGCAAAGGACAAGGAGCAGTACTACTGCTTCTCCGAGGAGGAACGCCTTGCGGCGATCGAGAAGTGCGGCAAGGGCTGCGAGATCACGCGATTCAAGGGGCTTGGCGAGCTGAACGCGAAGGAGTTCAAGGACTTCATCGGCCCCGAAATGCGTCTTACGCCGGTAATCTGCACGGAGGACTCGGAACTTGAGAAGACGATCAAGTTCTACATGGGTTCCAACACGCCAGAGCGCAAGGACTACATCATGGACAACCTCGTGTGCGACGCGTCTGACTTCTGACGCGAAATGGGACAACGCCCGGCGTACAATGAAGGCGAAATCGCCTACCCCGAGAACGATCGCATCGCCGATTTCGGACGTATTTGCAGCAAGTTGCAGCTTCTTCCGTTGCCCACATTCCGCATGGAACATTTATCGGGAAGAATGACGAAACTGCTTGAAAAACGGCCTCAAAAGCGCAATTTGCCGCCGCGCCCCGATTGACTCTTGCCGCAATTTTTGTTAAACTACACTTGTTTTTCTTTGGGGGTACTATGCCCTTGAACGGAAAGCGAGGTGACAACATGGCAGTGGACATGACAGAGATCAAGAGGAATTCTGATTGGTATTACGCCAATCTCGACTCTCTTTTGCCGAAGTATACCGGCAAATACATAGGCATTTCAGATTGTAGTGTTGTTGGCGTGTTTAATACCTTTTCAGATGGAGTGGATGAAATGATTGGCGCGGGGCATCGTCCTGGCTCGTTTATCGTCCACCAATGCGTCGATCTCGAAGAGGAAAAGAAAAGATTCTTTTCTCGTATGCCAAGAATGGTTTTCAGGGAAGTCTCTAAATGAGCGCCATACAGTCAGAATTCCCGGAAATAGTCCGTGCCGTTGTCACAGATGTCGGTTTGGTTGTCGGCGAATTTCAAGTTTGTCATTCCGCCCGAAGAAAGTCCGAATAATGGTATAGCAAAAGACATTAAATAAAGGAGAAAATCATGCCAGCCGTAATGGAACAGGTAGAGGGAATGAGCGTAGCGGACAAGATGCGCCTTATGGAGTATCTTGTCAAGTCAATTTCCAGTGCTGTCATGCAATATGACGACGCAGAGAAGGTGCTGCCCCGTGCCGACCGCAAGAAACCGCGTGTCAGCGATTTCATCGGCTATGGTGCAAGATTCCACAAATTGCGTACGACCGAAGAGTGGATGAAGGAACTTCGGGAGGGTGAAGAGGAATGACTTGGGTTGTTGACACATGCATCATTCTCGACATACTCGACAGGCATCCTGTGTTTGCCGAGATGTCGTCATGCGCCTTGCAGTCGAAGCTTGACGATGTACTTGCCATCGCTCCAATCACGTATGTCGAGCTCGCACCAGCGTTCAATGGTGATGTCGTTGCGCAAGATGCGTTTCTTGACGGCCTTTGGATCAACTGCGATTTCAAAGGGGACAAGAGTGTCGTTCTTTCCGCCCACAAAGCATGGCACGAGCATATCATGCGCAAGCGTTCAGGGAATGCAAGGAAACGTCCCATCGCGGACGTTCTCATCGGTGCCTACGCCATGCAGAAAGGCGGTCTCATCACCCGCAACGAGGCGGACTTCAAGGCCCTTTATCCAAACCTGACGATCTTCAATCCTGTTCCGTCAGCGTCATGACAAACCAATCTCAAATCGTGGAAACTGACAATGAAAGGAACAAGCCAATGAGGTAGGGCGGTGTACTCCCCACGCCGCCGCGAAGACGATAGGATGGGGAGATATCCGCCGAATTAGGCACATAGGCTTTTGCCGCACAGGGAAGAACGAAATTTGATATAATAATCGCCAAAGGAGAACAGGTATGCCGAGACTGATGGAGAAGAAAGATTGGATGCAGACCATGGCAGATGTTGGGTCAGCCGACGACGTTTGGTTTGAAAACGTCGTAGGCGATGCCTGCACCGTGTCTCTTTCGCTTCCTGAGGCAGGTCGCTATCGGGTGATTTTTGTGAAACTTGATGGCGTTCCTACGGTGTCGTCATCTTCGACCAGACACAGTAATAGAAAGATCTCACAGAAGGTTCGAGCTCTTCGTGGCGCGGCAAAATTGAATGACCGCCGTGATTATAAAGAGATACTTGCGGATGCTCTGACAGAAAAACACGAGGCTTTGCGATGAAGATATTCATCGATGCAAACGTCATCATTGACTACCTTGTTGACCGAATGCCTTTTGCCGACGATGCCGAGGCTGTTATTGACGTCTGTGTACAAGACGGCAACGAAGGCGCGTTTACCGGACTCACGGCGTGCAACGCCGTCTATGTCATTGGCAGATCGATTGGACAACACAATGCTGAATTGCTGGTGAAAGAGGTTGCGGGGTTCATGAAACTGCTGCCAATCCGTCCAGAGGACATCAGCCTGAACCTTGGCGCTGACCATCCTGATTTTGAGGACACTCTTCAGATTGCCGCAGCGAAGGAGTGGGGCGCGGATGTGATTGTCACACGCGACAAGGACGGATTTGCCAATTCGCCCGTGAAGGTATTGGCTCCAGCAGAATTCCTAAATGCCTTTGGTGAAGATCGGCAATAAAACCAATCTCGAATCGTGGAAACTGACAATGAAAGGAACAAGGAAGAAACAACAGTGAAGCGTACATAGGCGGGCCGGAAGGTCTGCCGCCTGTCGCCGCAAAGGTAGGGTCATGCGTCCCGCGTGACCAAAAGCGGGAGGGTCGCAGTCCTCTGCGACCGAAACCGAGCATGGTAGGGCGGCTTGTCCCCAAGCCGCCGCGCCGCCGCCGAAGCGGAGGGACATTCATCCGCCGAAGCCTCGCAAGAGGCGAAGGGGGAAGATGATTTAAAGCAATGCTGCAAGGCAGTCGCTACGAAAATGTGGTATAATGGTTCCGACAAGACAAGAAAAGACATGTCAAAAAGCATGATAGACAAAATTGATTACACTGTATTCTGTGTGAATGAATTCGCACGGTCGAATTCGTTGTCGTATCGTGATGCCTTTGATTATCTTGACAAATATCAGGCGATTGACTATATAACAGATTTCTATGTTGAGAATTCGCAGCAGCCAATGAGTTTGATGTTGCAGGACATGGCGGAATGTTGCCGTTCGCGGGGAGGTACGCTGGTATGATCTACCTATACCATGGCACTGACTTGGAGTTTGACACCCCCATCCCCGAAAGGGGACGCAAAGGAACCGATTTTGGGCAGGGTTTCTATCTGACACCGCATCTAGAGTCGGCGGTGAACATGGCTCATCGTGTCGCGAGACGCAAGAACTCGCTTGAGTCGGTTGTGATGTGCTATTCGCTGGACGAAAATCAGCTGGTGTCGGCGGGACTGCGCATTCGCAGTTTTCTCAACATCGAGCCAGGCTGGCTACGGTTTGTGGTCGCCAATCGCTATTTTCAGGAAGACGCCCCAGATCACAATCTTGACAAGCGCTGGGACGTAGTGCATGGCTTTATAGCCGATGACAGGATCGTTAGGCTTCTGGATGCGTTGGTGAAGGGTACGACGACGGAGGAGTCCGTCCTTAGGACATTGTAGGCATCGCGGTTCAAATCAGTCCAGTATTCGTTTCATTCGGCTATGGCGGTTTCCCTGCTTAAGAGGATTGAGGTGAAGCATGTCTGACCTTCAGGAAGAGCTTTTCGACATTGCAACTGGCAATCTCTGCGCATGGGTGGCGGAGAAAGAAGGACTTGCCATCAAGGATGCAATGCGCGTCGTGTACTCGTCAAAGTTGTATGAAAAATTGCAAGACCCTGAAACCGGGCTATACAGGGAAGGCCCTGCGTATCTCTACGACATGCTTGCAGAAGAGAGAGGAATCACTCGGTAATTGAATCTCAAATCGTGAAACTGACAATGAAAGGAACAAGCCCATAGACAGTTAAAACGATCCGCCTACGCATCTTCGATGCTTCGGCGCGATAAAATAAGGCGGGGAGAAATCCGCCGACCTCCGCAAGGAGGAAGATGATTTAAGTAATGCTGCAAAGCAGTCGTCGAATGGAACGTGAGAAATTCGAGGAAGACGGCACTTGGCAGAGGAAACGCATCATGCGTTCGCCTCTCTTCGTGTTTCTTCCAAGGTAATCTCACGACCTCATTCGAGACACGAAGGGAGGTCTTCTTTTATCCTCGCCTCGTGTCAGTCCGCCAGCGGCAACACGGAACGAGAACAAGCCCGGTTCTCCGACCGTGAAACGGAACGAGGGCACAAGGAGAAGGCTGATATGCTGGGAAAACTGTTTGGTGCGGTTGCAAAGGCTGCCATACGAAAAGTCGCAGATGCTGTGGCTGACAAAATATCTGAATCAGAGGAGAATTCATATTCAGTTGAGACGGTGCGGAAATTTCAGAAGTGTTTGCGGATGAAAGTTTATTCGCAGCTCATGATCGAGGTTGAACGTGATTATCGAGGTGCGGACGTAAAAGGGATGACCCCTGAGCAGAGGTGGAACAGAAGGGAAAGTACGGAAAAAATACTGCTGGAACATTTTAATGATATCCACAAAAAACATTTCAACCTCAAGCAGAAGTTGGCCGAGGTGGCGGAAAAAGAGTCGAATGATCAGATGTACAACGCACTACCCAACTATGAGCGTTATGAGGAACTTGTGTCGGCAAGCCATTTTGAGGCGTTTGTAGTAGTTGTAATGAGTGAATGGGTGAAGAGAGGGAAAATTTACCTTGGAGCCGACGACGACACGGAAACGGAATCGTTCGCGGTCTGGCATGATTCCATTGACGAAGCAATTGAACATGGCATTGTGACAATGGATGAAATTGAATCCGAGAAATTGTGATGTGAAATCAATTAAGAGAAAGGAAACTAAAATGGCTGCAGTTTATCAGATCGCCGAAAAAAAGTGCGCAACATGCCGATGGTGGAACGGCCCGCGTGAAATCGAATTTCGCGCCAACAGGCCGTTCTACGTGAAAGTCGTCACCACCAATTCAACATGCATGGCGAAGAGTAACGGCTCCGTATCAGCTGCCACCGTCTGCCCCAAATGGTTACGTTGGGAAAAAATCTAACGGGAGGATAGAGCGTAATGAACGAAACGGATGTTATTTTGCGTTCTGCAAAGCTTCTTGTCAACGCTTTAGACAAGGTGGCGGATAAGACGCTGCCGGCAGAGATTGCCAATGTTGTAAAACTCCATTCAAAAGGTGCGGGAGTGGCAGGACTTGCCGCTGGGTGGGCACCGGGCGTAGGCTCGACGCTGGCAGTGGCAACGGCAGCGGGCTTTGTATGGACGATGTATGGACGTATAAATAGCAAGTTGGGTGTCCCCATCGGGAAGAATATTCTCAAAACTGTTGCGAGCGCACTGTGCACCAATCTAGCGGCATATATGGCGGCAACATTTGTCGGGTCGACACTCGCTTCCCTGCTGCCAGGGTTGGGAAGTGTTGCAGCCGCCGGAATCAACGGCGCAATGGTCTTTGCCTTGACATGGGTTTCTGGACTTGTTTATCTTAAGCTTTTGACCGTACTTGCGGTAAAGCATGTATCGTTTGCATCGATTTCGGCAGAGGAGATGAAGGCGACAATGAAAGAGGTTGTAGCAGGTGAAAACATAAAGAGTCTATTGAAGGAGGCAAAGAGCATGTTTGCGCGGCAAAGGGAATCGGGAGAATTGAATGATGTGGATGCCTCTGATTATGTTGAAAAAGAGGATACAGAAAGTGACGCTTCTGTGGAAGGTGAAGAACCTATTGCGGCTGGCGGAAATAATAGTGTGGGGACTCTGAAAGATACACCTTCGTTCTCTTCACAGACTCAACGTCCGAAGTTTTGTCCCCAATGTGGCACCAAAGTAACAGCAGGAAGATTTTGTACAGAATGCGGAACAAGATTATAAGTGGAGGCGTATCATGATAAAGGTCATTTTCTATACATATATCTTCATACGTTGGACAGGAGGTTGGAGAGGACATTCAGGATTGGGTGCATTTCTATTTTTCTGCATTTGGACAGCGTTTATGGCCTTGTCTGTCTGGATGGCGGCATTCGGACCACTTCTAACAATCGTGAGCCTGGGGAGACTGTTTAAGTTCAATGCAAACGAAATGCGATATGGTTTGATCCGTATCGTTCACACACCTGGAGGGATGGCTCTGTTGTTCGGACATTTAGGCTCAATGGCGATAACGGCACTCATTTGTTACTTGGTATATTACTTCACTCCTGAGAGCGTCGCTTGTATTGTACATTGGAGTGTCCCGTCGTTATTTGAATGGCTTTTGTTAGCCTGGTATTGCTATTCGGTATATTCGTTTTTTAAGAATCTTGGAACGCTTGGGGAATCGATGTCATAGCTTAATGGGATGATTCCATTTGAAGAACGCAATTAGTACTACGTAGCATACACGGCCTTCCGCTCATATGGGGGGATAACAACAGTCTGTCCCACGCCTTGGTGAAGGATGCGCCTAATGCCTGGCTTTCGTATGTGCTGGATGCGCCGGGACTGATGGCGAAAGCGGCGGCGTTGGCAAGCGAGGATGTTGTGATCGAATCCATCGCACCGTCGAGTACGGTGGCAGGGGCATTCGATCTCGTAGTTAACATCGCTGGAGCCGAGATAGGCACGGCGGCGCGGCTGGCTGTGACATTGGGCGTTGAAGGCGCGGCGGAGCTGAACGAATCGGTATTTTCGTCCGATAACGTGATGGTTACGCTTGAACGCACCATCGATGGCAAAGCCAAAGCTACGGTTACGCCCAACGGAACACCGCCTATGTTCTTTCTGCGCGTGAAGGTCAAATAGCGGCAGTGCTAGAAATCCCCTCCTATGGCAATGTAGATTTGCCTGCGGAGGGGGATTTTTGAGTCACTTGGAGGGGAATTATGAGCCAGCACGAGGGGAGTTTTGAGCCGCGTGAAGGGGGATTTTGAGCCGCGTGAAGGGGAATTTTGAGCCAGTATCAGGGAACCTGCGCATCTGTACGAGGGGAATTTTGAGCCTGTGCATAACTTCTCAGCTTGTAGAGGATGGTATATACCCTATCGGTTGGACGCTTCTTGATGTACTGAAGCTCTATGTATCCGCAGTTCCTGAGACCCGTGATTTCTCGCTTGATCGATGAACGGCTGACGTTTAGCCTTTTCGCAAGATTTCCAAGGTCTGGTACGACGAGCTGGGTGGTTTTGTCCATCCTGCTTTCAAGATCGCGCAATATCTGTTCGGGAAGATCGAACGGCAATGATGGCGGTCTTCCTCTAGGTCTTCCTGTGGCTCTATGACTTTTCATGGCGTATATTTTATCATATTTCCCCCACCGAACAATTGTGATGTTTTGCATTTTATGTTCCTGGGCCAATGTCATTGATTATTTACTTACACTTGACATTGAATTGACAAACTTCTTGTCCGCTTCTGCTATACTATCACCGTCGGTAAAAGGTCGGCAGAAATGAGGACAACAATACCCGTCACGCTCGGCGGCGACGCTACGTTATGGCTCAAGGATGGATCTTGCCGCTGCCCGTTTCTATGTCGATTAGGTGTTCAGTTCGGGATGCCACGTGAAGGCGGTGATGTTGCGCCAGCGGATGGCAGTTGGTTCTCCGTTGAAGGTCGAGAGAACTTTGGCTTCGGGCGAGACCTTTGTTATTGCCGGTGCGCGGATGAAGGTCATAGGTACATCCGTTTTGCCATCGAACGTGCCTACCGTCCTGAAGCTGCCGAGCTGGCGTCCGTAGGCATTGCGGCGCACGGTGACGGGCAGTACACCAAACCATTGAGAAGGGCGGGTCTCATCTCGACTACCGTCGTCCTCGATTTTCTCGGCAAGAAGGATCAGCCCGGCGCAGGTGGCAAAGACGGGAAGCCCATCGACGATTCGCGCCTTGATCGGATTGAAGAGTCCAAGATCCTTGAGCAGCTTGCCCTGTACAGTCGATTCGCCACCGGGCAGCGCAAGCTGATCCATGTTACGTTCAAGATCGTCAAGTTGCCGAATCTCAAAAACGTCCGCGCCTTTCTTGCGCCAATACGTCTCCATCTCGGCAAACGCACCTTGTACAGCCAATACACCAACTTTCATCCCGCATCCTACCTCACTAGCCACTAGCCACTAACGACTAACTACTACTTCCCGCGTTCTTCCATGATCGTCTCGATCTCGTCCGCGTTGATGCCCACCATCGCGGGACCGAGGTTTTCCGAGAGCTTAGCGAGGAGTTTGGAGTCCTGCCAGTTGGTGACGGCCTGGACGATTGCCGCCGCGCGCTTTGCGGGATCGCCGCTCTTGAAGATGCCTGAACCGACAAAGACGCCCTCTGCGCCCAGTTCCATCATGAGCGCGGCGTCTGCCGGTGTGGCGACGCCACCGGCCGCGAAGTTAACGACGGGCAGCTTGCCGTTCTCATGGACATATTTCACGAGATCGAGCGGCGCGGCGAGTTCCTTTGCCGCCTCGTACAACTCATCTTCCCTAAGCGACACAATGTGGCGAATCTCGCTTTGCATCTTGCGCATGTGCCTGACCGCTTGGACAACATCGCCTGTGCCCGGTTCGCCCTTGGTGCGGATCATCGTCGCGCCTTCGCCGATGCGCCTGAGCGCTTCGCCCAGGTCGCGCGCCCCGCACACGAACGGTACGGCGAATTTCGTCTTGTCGATGTGCCGCACATCGTCGGCAGGCGAAAGTACTTCCGATTCGTCGATGTAGTCGATTTCGATGGCCTCCAGAATGCGTGCCTCGGCGATGTGTCCAATGCGGCACTTCGCCATCACGGGGATCGAGACCGCCGCCTGGATGCCCTTGATCATCGCAGGATCGCTCATCCGCGAGACGCCACCCGCCGCACGGATGTCGGCAGGAATGCGTTCGAGCGCCATAACCGCGCACGCACCGGCCGCCTCAGCGATCTTGGCCTGTTCGGGCGTTGTCACGTCCATGATCACACCCCCCTTGAGCATCTGCGCAAGGTTGCGGTTAAGTTCTTGCCTGTTGTCCATCTTCTGTTTCTCCTATGGTTGCGGATGCCAACAGTATAGCACGGACGCCGTTTAGTCGGGTAATAGGTTCTTCAATAGGTTGTCCATAGTCTTAACCTATGGAACCGCCATTCGCTAGAAGATCTTGCTCGCCAGGACTGCGACTACGGCGGCGAGCATGAGGGCCGACACGAGTTTCAGGCAGGCTGTCGCCTTCACTGATCCGACAAGCCGAGCGCGGAAGAAGTCCGCCGCGAGGATGATCGGGAAGTAGATGAACGGCACGAGCGCGCAGAAGAGCGTTCCGAGGAGCAATGTCTGCATGGCGGGTGAGAGGGAGGAGCTTGAAGTCGTGAAGTTCGGCAGGAACGCCAGAAAGAAGAGAATCGTCAGAGGGTTTGACATCGACATGGCGATCCCGCGCAGAAAAAGCCGCAGGCCACGCGCCGTTGCGGGACGGAGCGCATCGGGCGACGATGCGCGGAAACTGCGGAAGGCGTCTGCAAACGCGCCGTAGGCGAGATACGCGATGTAGGCGGCACCGACGATCTGGATTACCGTCATAGTCGTCGGGTGGGCGGTGAAGAACGAGGCGACGCCCGCCGTCAGCAACAGTATCCAGAGCCAGCATCCGGCGATGAGGCCGAACATCAGCGTGGTGGCGCGAGCCTTGCCATCAGCGAGCGCGGTGGCAATGGTGCAAGTAAGATCCGGCCCAGGCTTGATGATGAGCGCAATGCACCCGACTATATAGGTGGTAAGCATGGCGGATATTATATCACTTTCCGGTTAGCGCAGCTTCTATTGCATCCCCGATTTCGGACGTTGTTACCGTCGGCGGACCGTCGGGCGAGGCGATGTCAGGCGTGCGCAACCCTTGCGCGAGAACATCCGCCACAGCCTGTTCAATGGCATCTGCCTCGCCGGAAAGTCCCAAGGCATGGCGTAGCAGCATGGCCGCCGACAGGATCGTCGCAATGGGATTCGCAATTCCCTTGCCGGTGATATCCGGCGCAGAACCGTGGATCGGCTCGTAGAGTCCCGCGCCCGAAGTGCCCAGCGATGCGGAGGGTAGCATCCCGATGGAACCTGTGATCTGCGAGGCTTCGTCGGAAAGGATGTCGCCGAACATGTTTTCGGTGAGGATCACATCGAAGCGCGCCGGATCGCGCACCAGCTGCATGGCCGCATTATCAACATACAGATGCTCAAGCGCCACATCGGCGTATTCCGCTGCATGAAGCGCCGTCACCGTCTCGCGCCACAAACGCGACGTTTCCAGCACGTTTGCTTTGTCCACGCTCGTCACCTTCGGCGGTCGCGGGGCGACCGCCCTACCATGGCGGCATCGCGCCGCCTCGAACGCCATGCGCGCGACACGCAGAATTTCATGTTCGGCGTACGGTATCATGTCGTAGGCCGATTTGCCGCCCTCGCCACGTCCCTTCTTGCCGAAGTAGGCGCCGCCGGTCAGTTCGCGTACGATCAAAAGATCAATGCCTCTCGCTACGATCTCGTCCTTGAGCGGACTTGCGGTCTTGAGTGGGTCCCATACCTTCGCGGGACGCAGATTTGCGAAAAGCCCAAGTTCCGAGCGAAGCGTGAGAAGTGCGCGCCGTTCCGGACGCTTCTCCGGCGCCAGCGTGTCCCATTTCGGACCTCCCACTGCGCCAAGCAGAACGGCGTCCGCCGCCTTGCACGCGGCGAGCGTCGTCTCCGGCAGGCAGTCCCCGCACCGGTCGTATGCCGCGCCGCCGACGGGGTGCTCCGTCATTTCAAAGTCGTGTCCGAACCGCCGCGCGACTGCCTCCAGAACCTTGACAGCCTCGGCGACAATCTCCGGACCCACGCCGTCGCCCGGCAAAATCGCAATCTTCGCTTTCATTTTCTCTCACCTTTCAAATAGGCGGCCAAGCCTCCGGCCGCAATCAGTTCCATCATGAACGGCGGGAAGGGTTCCGCCTGGAATCGTCGCCCTGTCGTGAGATTGGCAATCTCGCCGGTGGCGAGGTCCAGTGACACTTCATCGCCGGCGGAGATGTCCTTGGCGGCAGCCGGACACTCCAGTATGGGCAATCCGATATTGAGGGCATTGCGATAGAAGATGCGCGCGAAGCTCTCGGCGACCACGCAGGATATCCCGCTGGCCTTGATTGCAATGGGCGCGTGTTCGCGCGAGGAACCGCAGCCGAAGTTGCGTCCGGCGACAAGAATGTCGCCGCACCGGACGCGGGCGGCGAAAGCGGGGTCGATGTCCTCCATGCAGTGCGCCGCAAGCTCGTCTGGATCGGACGTATTCAGATGACGGGCCGGGATGATGACGTCGGTATCGACGTTGTCTCCATACTTGTGTGCTTTCATAGTCGTTAGTCGTTAGTGGCTAGTGGTTAGTGGTTAGTGGCTAGTGGTTAGCTCGTCCACCGTAGCTTTAGCGTAGGTGGATGGTTAGTCGTTAGTGGTTACGGGGTGGTGATATGGCCTGCGATGGCCGATGCCGCCGCAACGGCCGGGGAGGCGAGATAGACTTCCGATTCGACATGGCCCATGCGGCCTACGAAATTGCGGTTGGTTGTCGCAACGCAGCGCTCCTTCGCCGCGAGAATGCCCATGTGGCCGCCCAGGCAGGGCCCGCACGTCGGCGGCGAGACAACGCATCCCGCCTCCGCGAATACCTTCAGGAGGCCCTCGTCCAGCGCCTGAAGCCATATCTGTTGTGTGGCGGGAATCACGATGGCGCGAACGCCGTCGGCGACCTTGCGTCCCCGCATCACTTCCGCGGCGATGCGCATATCCGATATCCGCCCGTTCGTGCAGGAGCCGATCACCACCTGGTCGATGGTGATACTTCCGGCGTCGCGCACGAGATGCGTGTTGGACGGCAGATGCGGAAACGCCACCGTCGGCTCCAGCTTGGCGAGGTCGATTTCCACGGTACGCGCGTACTCCGCGTCCGCGTCGGCCGCGTGGATGCGCGGTGGCTTCGCGCCATGTTCGCGCAGATAGGACAGCGTCTTTTCGTCGACCGGGAAGATTCCGTTTTTCGCCCCCGCCTCAATCGCCATGTTGGCGATGGTGAAGCGATCGTCCATGGAAAGTTCCGCCACGCCGTCGCCCGTGAATTCGAGCGACTGGTAGCGCGCACCGTCCACGCCGATCATTCCGATGAGATGCAGGATCACGTCCTTGCCACCGATCCATCTGCGCGGTTTGCCGCGCAAGACGACCTTGATTGCGGATGGGACGCGGAACCACGTCTCTCCCGCCGCCATACCCGCCGCCATGTCCGTGGAGCCGACGCCGGTGGAGAACGCGCCAAGCGCACCATACGTGCAGGTGTGGGAATCCGCGCCGATCACAAGATCGCCGGCCGTGACCAGTCCCTTTTCCGGCAGAAGCGCGTGTTCGATTCCGCAGCCGTGCCCCACTTCGAAGTAGTGGACGATCCCCTGTGCCTGCGCGAACGTCCGCATCGCGGCGCATTGCGCGGCGGCCTTGATGTCCTTGTTGGGCGTGAAGTGGTCGGGGACGAGCGCCACCTTTTCGCGGTCGAACACGCGTTCGCGGCCGAACTTCGGGAATTCCCTGATGGCGACCGGCGCTGTGATGTCGTTGCCGAGAACGAGATCGAGCTGCGCCATGACCAGTTCGCCGGGATGGAGATACGGCGCGCTCGGCGAGCGCGCCCTACCAGTGGCGTGCGCGGCAAGGATCTTCTGCGACATTGTCATCTTCATTTCCGTGCCTCCATCATCCGGTTCACGGCGACCAGCAGCGCCAGTATCGAGCCCTCGATCACGTCGGTGGATACGCCGCGCCCGCGATAAGTTCCTCTTGTGTCGGATATCTTTACCAGTACCTCGCCGAGCGCGTCGCGCCGTTCGGTCACCGCCTCGATCCTGTAGTCCTCCAGCGTGAATCGGTGGCGTATGATCTTCTCCACGGCCCGGAAAGCGGCATAGATGGGGCCTGTCCCCATGGCTGCATCCTGTACGCGCCTCTTTCCCCTTACGAGCGTGATCTGGGCCGTTGCGCTCATGTGGTTGCCGCTGTTTACCACGAATGAGTCGAGCTTCCACTCCTTCGCGTTCGCGCTTCGCGCGGCCACGCGGGACTCCGCCAGCGCCGCCAGGTCGCGGTCCGTGATCTGCTTCTTGCGGTCGGCCAGTGCCTTGAACGCGGCGAACACATCTGCAATGCGTCCCCCGTCCAGGTCGTATCCGAGATCTTTGAGGCGCATCTCCAACGCGTGCTGGCCGGAATGCTTGCCGAGGACGAGTTCGGTCTGCTTCATCCCCACGGACTCGGGTGTCATGATCTCGTAGGTCTCGGCCTTGGACATGACGCCGTGCTGATGGATGCCGCTTTCGTGCGCGAAGGCGTTTGCTCCGATGATGGCCTTGCCGGGCGCGATGCGCACGCCCGTGATGGTCGAGAGCACATGCGCGCTGCGGGCGATCTCTTCCGTGCGGATATGCGTGGCGAGGCCGCCGTAGGCGTCTTGGCGGGTACGAAGTCCCATCACGATCTCCTCCAATGCGGCATTGCCGGCACGCTCGCCGATTCCGCAGATCGTACATTCCACCTGGCGGGCCCCGGCGAGGATCCCGGCAAACGAGTTGGCCACGGCAAGGCCGAGGTCGTCATGGCAGTGCGTGGACACCGTCGCGTTTCCGATGCCCTTGACGCGGTTCATGACGGTGGCGACAAGCGTGCCGAATTCGTCTGGCGTCGAATAGCCTACCGTGTCGGGTATGTTGACGACCGTGGCGCCGGCGGCGATGGCGGTCTCGAACGCCTTGCAGAGGAAGTCGATGTCCGTTCGCGAGGCGTCTTCGGCCGAGAACTCCACCTCGCCGCAGAGGTTACGCGCGTAGGACACGGCGTGCCTTATCTGCCGCAGGCAGTCGGCGCGTGAAATGCGCAGCTTGTACTTGAGGTGCAGGTCGCTCGTTGCGATGAAAGTGTGGATGCGCGGCCGTGCCGCGCCGCCGATTGCCGCCGCCGAAGCCTCGATGTCCTTCTCCAGCGCCCGCGAAAGCGAGCAGACGGAAGAGGCTTTGACCGTATCCGCTATGGCCTTTACCGACTTGAAGTCTCCCGGCGATGCGGCGGCGAAACCCGCCTCCATCACATCGACGCCAAGCGTTTCGAGCTGAAGGGCCATGCGAACCTTCTCGTCGTTGTTCATCGAGTATCCGGGGGCCTGTTCGCCGTCCCGGAGCGTCGTGTCGAATATCTGTACCGTTTTCATCTGCGTGTTTCCTTTGGGTGTTGCAGGCAAAAGAAAAACGGCTCCGCCTTTCGCGCGGAGCCGTTTGCCTTCTATCTGAACCCTAGACCTTTTCAGACGAGCAAAACCGCCCCGCGCCTCGTAAGCGCGAGCAGAAGAAGCCCGTTAAGAAGAAGGTTCGTGTTCATGTTTTCTTTTTTGCCTTGATGCGTGACAGTATATCATAACGGCAGGGCGCATGCAACGCCAAACTTTGATGAACGGAAATTCTACATGTCGCTGGGCATGCGCCAATCGGCGCGCGGGGATAGCGAAAGCGTGATCTTCGGGCCGTCAGGCACGCAGTTGCGCTTGTACTGCGCGGCGCGGAACCTTCTGAGGAATTTGGCCAACGTGTCATCAACCACTTCGGACG